>CBDUMB010000311.1:0-4547 GCA_965368205.1 uncultured Pseudomonadaceae bacterium
CTGGGGAGACTCTGCCGTCCGTATTGCGACCTATAATTTACAAAATCTGTTTCTTGTCGAAGAAGGCGCATTAGACCCGAGCCTGCCCGTGAAAGGCCCTTTGACACCACAGAAGCGTTTGCGCCCCATGGCGAGAATGATTACCCAGGTAGACGCGGATGTGTTGCTGGTGCAGGAAGCCGGCTCACAGCGTTCGCTGGCGCTTTTAAACGAGGAGTTGCCGCAACCTTATGCGTATTGTGAAGTGGTGCCCGGCAACAGCACCCGCTCTATTCATCTGGGTGTCCTGTCGCGTTATCCGGTTGCGCTGAAATCACACCGGCACCTGCGTCTGTTCGACGAGGCGGGCGCACCGCTGCAGTTTTACCCGTCTGCGGATCATGCAGCCCTGCAGGATGCTCAACCGGTTGGCTTTTTTCGGGATCTGCTGCAGGTTGAAGTGCGGCCCGCAGAGCAGCCAGCGCTGACGCTATTTGGTGTGCACCTCAAATCGAAGACCAATCCCCCCTGGCAACTGCATGGCGCCGGTATCTACCGTACGGCAGAAGCACGCGCTGTGCGCCAGGTGGTTGAGCAATATTGCGCGCAACATCCAGCAACAGGCGTTGGCGTGGTGGGTGATTTAAACGACCTGCTCAGTAGTGATGCGCTGCGGCCATTGCGCGAACTGCCTCTGCAGGACGTTGTTGGCGCCCAGCTTCGGCAGGCAGGCCGAAATCCGTCTACGTATTGGCCCAAGCGGCGCATGCGCATAGACCATATTCTGCTGGATGCCACGCTGGCGGCTCGGTTGGTGCCGGATTCAGCGGTTATCCATGCCAACAATATGGCGCGTACAGCCTCTGACCATTATCCGGTGTCAGTCACCCTTACTGGAGATATGTTTGTGTCCTGCGACCCGCAACGAAAGGTCTGAGCGAAGGCATATAACCTACACTTGTTTGCGTATCGCTATTTATTATTATCATTAGTTATTAAAACCCTTATAAATAGACCCTTAAAAGCAGTAGGGCAAAGGGTCATGGTCGACCGAAACAGCGATGTGAAAGAAAGAGCAGCCGCTGGCATACAGGACACCGCAGCGTCTTTTCAGGGTGAGAACAGCGCCGCGCAAATTGCCTGGGGCCGTTTTACCCAGACTGAACAGATTGATCTGTGGAATCAGCGTTTTATTGACTTCAGTGCATTCGAGCGTGTTGCCTGGGCATTACAAACGCTACCCGGCGCGCCGGTGATGACCTCATCTTTTGGCGCGCAATCAGCAGTCAGCCTGCACATGCTGACGCAAATGAAAGCCGACATCCCTGTCATACTGATCGACACCGGCTATCTGTTTCCGGAAACCTACGCTTTTGTCGACGAATTGACTGAGCGCCTGAACCTGAACCTGCAGATATTCAAGGCCCGCCGCAGCCCGGCCTGGCAGGAGGCGGCTGAAGGTCAGCGCTGGCTGCAGGGTGTGGAGGGTGTTGAAGCGTACAATCAGGAGAACAAAGTTGAACCCATGCAGCGTGCCCTGGCAGAGCTGAACGTGGGCACATGGTTTACCGGCGTACGCCGCAGTCAGGCGCAAAGCCGCGAGCAGACGCCGTTTATTGCCAATGACCATGGCTATTTCAAAGTGGCCCCGTTAGCGGACTGGTCAGATAAAGACGTATTCAACTATCTGCAGGCACATGATCTGCCTTACCACCCGCTCTGGGAAAAAGGCTATGTGTCTATTGGTGATGTGCATACAACCCGCGCGTTACATGAAGTAGACAGCGAAGAAGAAACGCGTTTCTTCGGTCTGAAGCGGGAGTGCGGCCTGCACGAAGTGCTTTAAGGTCTGCCTTCAGTGGGTTGCGCCGTTGGTGCAAACGCCAGCAGTACATTGCCTGGCGCCTGCCCGAACATGCCATAGCCGGAACTCACAAACACCATACCGTTAGCCGCAACGATAGAGGCGTTATCGATGGCGCCCCCATGACCTGTGACACCATTGACGCTTTCAAAGGCGCGCACGGTATCGTAATCCCACAAAATCTCACCGGTGTCTCCGGCAAAAATCCGCACAAATCCATCCAGACTGCCTTGGATCACAGCGCCATCCACAGCCAGCGTGGCACCTGAAAACCCGTAAAGAAATTCGCAGTAAGGCATCTTTTCCTGGCGGCTGGCGCACGCAGGCTGCGTGCGGTAGCTCCACACGGATTCGCCGCTATCTACATCGATTGCGTATAAACCTGGCTGAGGTTCAAAGCCCGGTCGCGGGCGGCCCGGATCGGCCAGGCCGGCAAATACGCGTTTACCATCGTAGGCCATACCCCAGTGCACGCCGCCGTTAGCGGTGCCGCGGCCGTTGTTCCAATGCCATAACACGGCGCCTTTGTTGTCTGGATCCAGAGCCCAGACATCGCTGGATTTCTGTCCGGCGAGGAGCACGTCTTTACCGTTACTCATCTGCGCAATGATGACCGAAGCGCCAAAATCCACATCCCGTTCGACGCTGGTTTCAGGCGGACAATTGGCCGAGCGGTTTTCACGCCGGCAGCCTGCCAGGAATATATCGTTTGCCGTGGCCTGAAAAGCCCAGCGTATTTCGCCGGTTTTCAGATCCAAAGCCAGAATGGCATCCGTGTTCGGGTGGGCAGGTTCCGAGGTGGCTTCACCGGTGCCTACATAAAGCAGCCCGCGTTTCAAATCGATGGCGGGTGAGGTCCATATGGGTGCGCCGGAAGGTCCCCATATCATCTGACCGTCACCGCGGTCGCGGATCGGTCTGGCGTCAGGCATCGCATGGGTCAGCCATATAGTGTCGCCGCTGGCTGCATCCAGGGCCGCAACCGCGCCATGAGAGCGACAACACAGGTGTGTGGACTGGGCGCCTACCATGATTTCAAATTGTGATATCGATGCATACACCACGCCGTCTACCAGCTGGGGTGTGCCGGTAATGATGGTTTCCGGAAACAGTTTCAGATCTTTACGCCACAGTGCGAGGCCTGTGCTGGCGTCGAGCAGGTGAATGCGTCCGGCAGAGTCGCCAAATACAAGCGCAGGTGTTGTAGAGCCTGTCGTTTGTGCTGAAGGGTCGTTCACCTGGCCAAAGGTCAGACTGGTCCGCAAAGGCATATCTGACTGGTAAACCCAGCGCACGCAGGGTTGGTCGCTGATGTCGATGGCGTAAAGCTGCTGGCTGTCGACAGGTGTCAGGAATAAAGTGTTACCCACGATCGCAGGCTGTGACCTCATCATGGTGATGTTCGGAAAAGACAGGGACCACTTCAGTTCCAGGCTGGATAGTTCTGCAGTGGTCAGCCCTGCCTGCTCGGCACTTAAATACCGGTGGTTCTTTAACCCCAGCCCAAAGCCGCTGATGGTGGCTGTCTCGTTCAGCACCAGGGGTTGATCAGCGGATGCGCACATATGCTGCGCTACCCACAGGTTATCGTCCCGTGTTTGACCGGTAAAAAAGCCGATCAGATCCGTACGCTCCTCTGCGGTGAGCATTTTGGCCTGTTCTTTCATACGCCCATCAGTAATCGCGTGGGCGATCAGGGCGGGAATCATGCGCTGCAGAGTGGCAAAAGAACGCGAACGACTCTCTTCAGGATGGTCGTGACAGACGGCGCAGTGTTTGTCGTAAACGGCTTTGCCGGGATGTACAGGTGGAATGTCGGCTGCGTTAGCACTTCGAGACAGGCCTGCCGCGCCGGCCACAACACCAGCGAATATCAGAATCATCCAACAGAATTTTTGCATTGATCTCCCCCTCTATGCATCTCCTTTATACCCGTTGGCGTGAATGTTGGGTAGAGTGCGCTGCCAAACCGGGCATCTGAAAGAGGTTGAATAGTGGGATGTAGGAGAAACGTGTGGGTCTGCGGATCTGCAGACGTTGACGTATTTGTTAAACCAGGTATAGAACGATAGACCGGCATTGGATCGGCCTGGTATTGGTCGTCGCTTGTTTTGCGCTCTGGCTCGCCGCTGACCTGGTGCAACTGTCGATGGCTCTGGATGGTGTTATTTACAGTGCCATCGCGCAGTTGTTTGCTCAGGGGCAGGGTAGCTTCTGGGTGTTGCCTCATTTCGAAGCGGGTGTTGGCGGTTTCTTTGATCATCCGCCGTTGGGATTGTGGCTGCTGACGTTCTGGGCACAAATCTTTGGTGAGAGCTTCTGGGTTGAACGCAGTTTTCTATTGCTGCTCATCATCGTGTTCTGCGCAGGTGTGGGTGTGCTCTGGTTTTCGTGCCAGTCAGAACAACCAGGCAACTCTGGTGGAACGAGGCATCATCACATCTGGTGGGTGATGCTGCTTTTACTGTGCATGCCGGTGGTGAGGTTTACCTTAGTTAACAATCCTCTGGAAGTGTTGTTAGCGGTTTTCACCCTATGGGCCGTGGTGTTTGCCTGGTTTGCCATACAGCGACCCTGGCTGAATCTGATAACCGGAAACCCCGTCATATAATTCACTCTCAAGCCAATTGTTTTCTGTAGTATTTTTTAAGTCGTTCCAAATGTTCATTATCTAATACTTATGCTGATTAATGATAATCGCAAC
>CBDUMB010000312.1:0-4541 GCA_965368205.1 uncultured Pseudomonadaceae bacterium
ATGTTCGAAGATGCAGGTTTTACGGACACCAGTTATCACAATCTGGTTGGCGGCGTAGCCGCCATTCATCGCGGCTGCAAACCCGTCTAGGGCGCTCTGACCGTGCCACAACCCGGCAACATATTTATCCAGCAGCTGATGTCGCTAGCATCTCAGGTCAGTCATCAGATCACCGCGGGTGTGCTCGCATCCGACCCTGTGACCGCTGCTCAATTTGCCGCTTTTGCCGGTCGTTGTATCGAGCTGCAAAGCCATACGCCCGCATTCACCCTGCACCTGGTTCTACAGGCTGATGGCGTGCAGACATTCTCAGGACCTGCAGAGACACCTCACGCAATTATCAAAGGCGGCGGCCGCGAACTGATACAGGCTCTGCTATCCGGTGGCAGCCTTGATGGCTTAACAATTGAAGGCGATGCAGCTCTGTTGTTTAACCTGACAACGCTGTTTAAGAAGTTCTCTCCGGATGTTGCCACGCCGCTTGGACGTTTTATCGGCGAAGCCAATGCGGCCAACCTGGTGGGTAGTGCAGAGCTTGGTCTAGCAGGCCTGAAAACGGCATTGTCAGGCTTGAGCCAGACGGTGCAGCAACAGGCGACAGGGCAATTCGTAAAAGTTAGACAGTTAGATGAATTGTTAGAAGGGATTGATGGGCTGCGCTTGCGTGTGGATCGACTCGCGGCCAATTTAAGCCGGGTAGAACAGGCCAAGCGACAAGCAGATCAGCCTTGAGCAACAACTGGCGACAATCCCGCTTGATTCTAGGCCAGGTTTTCCGCCACAGGCTTGACCTGCTGATACCCGTTGAAACCATCCCCGGAACTTTCCCACGCTGGTGTTTGAGAACCCTGCAGAAAATTCTGCCGACGCCCTCCACACCACGTGGGCAACGTCTGAAACAGGCGTTTGTCGAGCTGGGGCCAGTCTATGTGAAACTCGGACAACTGCTGTCTACGCGACGGGATCTTTTACCGGCAGATATTGCGGACGCTCTGGCTGATCTGCAGGACAAAGTGCCGCCGATCGCCAATTTCGACGTAGACAGATTTGTCAGCACACAACTCGGCACCGCCAGCGGATCGGTTTTTTCGGAGCTGCAGCAGACCCCTCTGGCAAGCGCATCCATTGCCCAGGTTCATTGCGCTACGCTGAATAGCGGCGAAAGTGTGGTGGTCAAGCTGGTCCGACCGGGCATTGAGCAAGCCATTGTGCAGGACATGGCCCTGCTGAAAAAACTCGCCGGTTTGATTAATAACAAGATTCCAGGGGCGCAGCGTTTGCAACTGCCCAGGGTCATGTCGGACCATGAAGACGTGTTACTGCAGGAGCTCACCATGTTTGGTGAGGCGCGCAACCAGATTCAGCTGCGGCGCAATTTTGCGGATTCCGACCTGCTCTATGTACCCCGCGTGTACCCTGAACATACCCGCGAGCAGCTGCTGGTTATGGAACGGGTTTATGGCATTCCCATCAACCAGGTTGATGAACTCAAAGCGCGTGGCGTGGACCTCAAAGTACTGGCGCACAAGGGTGTAGAAACGTTCTTCAAGCAGGTTTTTGAACACAACTTTTTCCACGCCGATATGCATCCCGGCAATATCCTGATCGATACCACCGATCCGGTTAACCCCAAATACATCGCCCTGGATTGCGCCATCATCGGCAGCCTTACTGAAGCTGACCAGAATTATCTGGCGCAGAACCTGCTGGCATTTTTTCATCGTGATTATAAACGCGTGGTCAGCCTGCATCTGGAATCAGGCTGGGTGCCGGCCGACACCGATGCGGAAGAATTTGAAGCCGTTATCCGCGATGTCTGTGAACCCATTTTTGCTAAACCGCTGGCAGAAATTTCATTTGCTGAATTTGTCATCACGCTGCTCGACACCGCTGGCAAGTTTGAAATGGAAGTGCAGCCACAGCTGGTTCTGCTGCAGAAGACACTTCTCTATATTGAGGGTCTGGGTCGTCAGCTGTACCCGGAACTGGATTTATGGGAAACCGCTCAGCCGTTCATGGAACGCTGGGCAACTCAGCACCTTGGTCCGGTTGGGGTGGTGAACGACTGGATAAACGCCGGCCCCCAGGTGTGGCAACAACTGTCACGCCTGCCAATGGTCATGGACCATACAGAAACGGAAATTCGGCTGCTGAAAAGCCAGCTTAAACGACAGGCGTCAGGTCTGGCCCAGATTGAGAAAAACATGGCGCAAGCCGCCAGCAGGCGTCGGCTCGGTCGCCTGGCAGGTATTATTGTGCTGCTTGCCAGTGTGTGGTGGCTATGGACGCCCTTGAACCAGACGTTCGCCCAGGGTGACCTGAGCCTGTGGGCAGGGCTGGGCGGCGCACTTGTTGGTATCACACTACTGCTGCGAACCTAATCAAAACCATGGGAATTGAAATGAGTCTGTTAGATGAACTTGCCGCGGTACTTGAAACGCGCAAACAACAAACCCCTGAATCTTCTTACGTCGCCAGCCTGTATCACGAAGGCACCAACCGGATTCTGCAGAAGATCGGCGAAGAATCAGCAGAATTAATTATTGCCGGTAAAGACAATTGTGCAACATCTGAGTTGCGAAACAGCAGCACACGGGATGAAGTTGTCAAAGAAACTGCCGACCTATGGTTCCACTGCATGGTACTGCTGGCACACCAGGGGCTCAGTCATAACGACGTACTGGCAGAGTTAGGGTCGCGTTTTGGTATCAGTGGCCACGATGAAAAAGCCAGCCGCTCCACATAAACCCGGATAAACAAAAATTTCATCAAGGTTTCGCGACACGTCGCTGTATTACCGGGAAATAACCCTTCTATAATGCCCCTCACTACACCTCCAACACGGAAGACGTTATGTTCGGATTAGGCATGACCGAGTTACTGGTTATTCTTGCCATCGTTTTACTTATCTTTGGGCCCAAGCGTCTGAAAAGCATTGGTTCCGATCTTGGCGGCGCCATCAAAGGTTTTCGCAAGGCGGTAACCGAAGATGAAGAGACTAAACCCGAAGCGCAGGAACGCGTGATAGACGGCGATGAACAGAAGCCCGAGTCTCAGACCAGCAAGACCCAACAAGAAACAAAGATCTAACCGCCCCTTATGTTAGACATTGGTGGTTTAGAACTACTACTTATTGCTGTGGTTGCACTGCTGGTCATTGGGCCAGAGCGTATGCCTGAAGCGTTGCGGACGCTGGGACTGTGGCTTGGCCGACTGCGCCGCTCGTTTACCTCTGTGAAAAACGAGATCGAAAAAGAGATCGGCATGGACGAAGTCCGGCGCCAACTGCATAACGAATCTGTTATGGAACAGATGAAGCGCATCGAAGCGGAAGTACAGAATTCCGTCAACCCCGACTTTAACGACCCGCACCCGAGCCGAGAAACTGCTGCAGAGACAACCACCGAGGCTGCGGAGCCTGAGTTACCCGACGACGAACCGCCGCCACCCCCACCCAGAAGCGAAGCTGAGCTGGAGGCTGAACACCAACGGCGCCAGAAACAAATGAATGCAGACCAAAGCTGATGGCAGCCGGTAGCGAAGATACGCGAGACCCGCACGATCAGGCCGTAGACAGCGACGAACAACCTTTCCTCGACCACCTGATTGAGCTGCGCAGCCGCATCTTGCGCAGCCTGATAGTTGTCGGCGTGCTGTTTATCCCGATTTACTATTTTGCTAACCCTTTGTATGAGTGGATCGCAGCACCGTTGACCGCGGTATTGCCACAAGGCTCCTCGATGATTGCAACCCAGGTTGCTTCGCCGTTTATAACGCCTTTTAAACTCGCAGTTTTTGCTGCGATTTTTCTTGGTGTACCGTTTCTGCTGCATCAGGTCTGGGCCTTTGTATCACCAGGCCTGTACCGCCACGAAAAGAAATTTGCCGTGCCTTTACTGTTGTCGAGCATCCTGCTGTTCTACGCCGGCATGGCTTTCGTTTACTACCTCGTTTTCCCGCTGGTATTTGCGTTCTTCACAACAGTTGCGCCAGAAGGCGTTGCAATCATGACCGACATCAACCAGTACCTCGACTTTGTCCTGAAGATGTTTCTGGCTTTTGGTATCGCTTTTGAGATCCCCATAGCCACGATGCTGCTGGTCTGGTCCGGCATCGCAACCCCCGACGGTATGGCTGCCAAACGACCCTATGTCATTGTTGGCTGTTTTATTGTCGGCATGCTGTTAACCCCACCCGATGTTGTCAGTCAGCTATTGCTCGCCTTGCCTACCTGGATTCTGTTTGAAGTCGGCATATTCATGGCGCGATATATCGAAAAACGTGAGCAAAGAGACGACTGAGCAGGGCCATGCTTCGTTCAGTGGCAATCCTGGATCAAGACGGCGAGGTCATCGCTAACGAAACTAGTATTCTGCCTGTTTACAGTATTGCTAAAACATTTATTGCCGGCGCGATCCGTGCCGCACACATAGACCCCGCAAGACATGTGGCGGATTGGATTTCATCCGAATGGTTACCTGACCCAGGCGGCATCACCGTAAAACACCTGCTGCAGCACACCGCAGGCTTGCCTGACTACA
>CBDUMB010000313.1:0-4541 GCA_965368205.1 uncultured Pseudomonadaceae bacterium
TACGCCTGAGGCTCCTGGGCATAGCGGTTGGCTAAAACTCTGTTACCGTCAGCGCGCTGAATTGTTGAAAAAAGCCCACCACAACAGCAACCGATGCTCTACGCTCTAGGATTTAGGAGAAATGCTTGAGCGATCTCGGAAAGGCGACTGAAAAGGTATGCGTGTTTGTCGACGTGCAAAACGTCTATTACACCTGCCGCGAGGTTTTTCAGCGCAACTTTGATTACAACGCGTTCTGGGCTCGGATCAGTGAAGGCTGTGAACTCACAGGTGCAATCGCTTATGCCACCGATCGTGGTGATGCGAAGCAGATGCAGTTTCAGCATATCCTGCACAGCATAGGTTTCACCGTGAAACTGCGGCCGGTATTGAAACGCTTAGACGGGACGACAAAAGCGGATTGGGATGTAGGCATCACCCTGGATGTTTACGAACAAGCCAGTGCGTGCGACAAAGTGGTGCTGGTTTCCGGCGACGGCGACTTTGATGTATTGCTCGAGAGAATACGTAAACGCTTTGGCACGACATCCGAGGTTTATGGCGTGCCTGCACTGACGTCCAAATTGCTGATTGATGCAGCAGACAAATTTACCCCGATTGACGAGTCGCTGTTGTTGAAGTAATCGAGCGGTATACTGGCTGCAAATTTGTATCTGGAGTCTTCACTTGATCACCATCCACGGTTCGTCAGTTTCCCCCTTCGTTCGTAAAACCTTGGTCTGCCTGATTGAAAAAGGCATAGCTTACGACCTGGATCCAATCAGTCCCTTTCCGCCGCCCGCTGATTTTCTGAAAATTTCTCCGTTGGGTAAAATTCCCGCTATGACAGACGGTGACCTGGCTGTCCCGGATTCGTCAGCCATCTGTGGTTATATTGAGAAAAAACACCCGGAAAATCCGTTGTATCCCAGCAATCCTGCCGATTATGGGCGCGCGCTGTGGTTTGAAGATTGGGCGGATAACGAGTTGCCCAAAGCAACCGCGTCGCTGTTTTTCAATCGTATTGCAGTGAAAATGATGAAGCGGGAGCCAGACGAAGCGGTCATTCAGAAAATACTGGATGATGTGCAGCCGCCAATATTCGACTACCTGGAGGCGCAGATAGGCGATAAAACATACCTGGTTGGAGATGTCTTCAGTATCGCGGACATCGCGGTGACCTGTCAGTTTATTCAGATGTTGTATGCGGGTGAGCAGCTGCCTGGCAAAAAGTATCCGAATATCACACGGTACGTTACGGAACTTATGCATCGTAGTTCTTTCAAAGATCTGGTGAACAGCGATCCATTTATCAAAATCTAGGTAGTCATGTCTAAACGTTTAGCCTTTCTTGTCCTGTTCTTTGGCAGCGCCTTTACACCTTACGCCCTGGCGGATACAGCCATTCTGGCAGGCGGGTGTTTCTGGTGTATGGAAAAAGACTTTGAAGAGCTGGAAGGCGTCACAGATGTCATATCAGGATTTACCGGCGGCACGGCAAAAAATCCAACCTATCGGGGCGACCACACAGGGCACTATGAAGCTGTTGAAATCACATACGATGCAGATGTGCTGAGTTATGAAGATATCCTCAAGCACTTCTGGATCAACATTTATCCATTTGATGCCGCAGGGCAGTTCTGCGACAAAGGCCCAAGCTATCTGAGCGCCATTTTTGTCGCCAATGAAGAAGAACGGGACCTGGCTGAAAAGTCCAGACAAGCGGTTGTCGCTCGCTTTCCCGATCAGACGGTTGTCACACCGATACTACCTGCAGCCAAGTTCTACCCCATTAAAGGTGCTGAAATTGGGCATCAGGATTTCTATAAGAAAAATCCGGTCCGCTATGCCGCTTATCGATGGGGTTGTGGTCGAGATCAGCGGCTTGAGCAGATCTGGGGACCGAAGTAAAAGCAGCTTCAAATTCGTGGGGCTGCTTAAAGCGTTTTATTGCCTGAAAAAACGACTCGGCTTCGGGGTAGTGCATCTGCAGGTAAAACAGCCACTGCTTTAAACGATTGCCCAGGAAACGTCTGGGATAGGCGTCTTTAGTAGCCAGGTAGAATCTTTCCAGTAGCACCAGCACATCAGCCCACTGCAGGGCTTGATACTCTTCTCTCGCTGCATGGGCTTTTATCTGTAGCGCCAGATCCGGACACGCAATCAGGCCGCGTCCCATCATAAAGTCGTTGCACTGGCTTTCCTCTCTGCAACGTGCCCAATCCTCCACAGTCCAGATTTCGCCGTTGGCGATCACCGGGATGCTGACCTGCTCGACAATGCGGGCAATGTAAGACCAGTAGGCAGGTGGGTTATAGCCGTCCGCACGTGATCGGGCATGGACACACAATTCATCTGCGCCTGCGGCGGCGATGGCCAGTGCGTTGTCGAGATACAGACTCCTGTCTTCGAAGCCCAGGCGTATTTTGGCGGTCACAGGTACGTCGCCAGGTACCGCGCTGCGTACCGCTGCAACAATCCGCTTGACGAGGTCGGGTTGTTTGAGCAGAACCGAACCGCCTTTGCTGTTGTTTACCGTTTTAGCGGGGCAGCCGAAATTAAGATCTATGGCGCTGGCACCGAGATTTGCCGCAGTTTGTGCAGTTATCGCCAACGTTTCCGGGTTGCTGCCCAACAATTGTATGCGCAACGGGACGCCGCCTGACGTCAGACACCGTTGCCCGATAGCCGGGTCTGCAAACTCCAGCTCAGGACATTCGCGCAACAGTGTTTTTGCCGGCGTGGGCAAGTCGTTGACTCTGATAAATTCGCTAACACAGATGTCCACGCCACCAATCTCGCTATAAAGGGTGCGAAAGTGGTGGTCGATAACACCTTCCATGGGGGCTAGAAAAAGTCGCATATGGACATCATGGTAAACACTATCCACCCCAGTCACCATCTTCAGTCACAGCTCCTTGCTGGACGGCCTGATGCATCAGTGAAGTTGTTGGGTCGCGGGGATTCGGGCAGTATGTCAGTCGGGCTGTTTTTGCCTATGGTCAATAGTAAATCCGGAAATGGGAAGGGGATACGTCGATGAGCAAGTTTTTGTTGATGGTGAATGGTGAACAAGTTGAGGTCGAGGCTCAGCCTGACATGCCTTTACTTTGGGTCTTGCGTGACAAGCTGAAGCTCACCGGCAGCAAATTCGGTTGTGGCATAGCCCAGTGTGGCGCGTGTACTGTTCACGTGAATGGTGCGCCCGTACGTTCCTGTGTACTGCCTGTCTCAGCGGTGTCCGGTCCCGTCACAACCATTGAGGGCCTGGCCCAGGGTGGTAGCCTGCATCCGTTACAGAGCGCTTGGATACAGCATGATGTTGCCCAGTGCGGTTACTGTCAGGCGGGTCAGATCATGAGTGCAGCGGCGCTGCTGGCGAACAATAAAAAACCGAACGATACCGACATAGATGAAGCGATGGCGGGTAACTACTGTCGTTGTGGTACTTACATCAGGGTCCGTCAGGCTATCCATACTGCTGCTGCCTACTACGACGCAGATACCTCTCCCAGCAAAGTAACAGGAGCTGGCCAATGAGTATCACGCGCATAAATCGACGCAACCTTTTCAAAGTCTCCGCCTTAGCCGGCGGTGGGCTGATGCTGCAGCTGAATATGCCAATGGCAGCACTGGCCGAGGACGGTGGCACACTGGTCCAATCCAAAGAACTCAACGTGTATGTGCAGATTGATACGGATGGCCAGATCACTATTTATTCAGCTATTCCGGAAATGGGGCAGGGTATTAAAACAACGCTGCCGATGATCATTGCGGAAGAGATGGGTGCCAAGTGGGAGGATGTGGTTGTCCTGGATGCGCCACTGGATGCCGGCAAGTACGGCTTGCAGGGCGCCGGTGGTTCAACTTCCGTACCGAGAAATATAGATACCATGCGACGTATGGGTGCGTCAGCGCGGGAAATGCTGATTGGCGCTGCATCGTTGTTGATGGAGGTAGAGCGCGAAGATCTTGATGCCCGCGAAAGTAAGGTTGTGCACTCTTCCGGGGAGAGTATGACCTTTGGGCAGCTGGCTGCAGTTGCGGTGCGTCAACCCATTCCCGATCCGGAAATGTTGTCTTTCAAAGATCCACGCTCGTATACAATTATCGGCACCTCGGTGGGTGGCGTGGACAACCTTGTTATCGTATCCGGCCAGTCACAGTTTGGTATTGATGTTGACGAGCCGGGGATGAAGTTTGCAACTTATGCACGCTGTCCTCGGATCGGTGGTCGTGCAACAGCTTTTAATGCAGCAGAAATTAAAAGTCTGCCGGGTGTTATCGATGCCTTCATTCTGCAACCTGACGCACGGGCTGGCAAAGCCTCAATGGCTTTTCTAGATGGCCTGGCAGACCTGCGTGGTGGTGTTGCCATTGTCGGTGAGGACACCTGGTCAGTGTTAGCCGCCAGGAAAAAGCTAAAAGTAACCTGGGATGAGTCTTCTGCTTCCCAAGACAGCTGGACGCAGATGGTGGCTCAGGCGAAGCAGCTAGCAGCCACGGAGAGTGGTGAAATTCGCCTCGACAATGCCGGCGTGGAACCAGCATTTGCGCAAGCT
>CBDUMB010000314.1:0-4540 GCA_965368205.1 uncultured Pseudomonadaceae bacterium
GGCTCGATTGGAGCTGACCCAGACGTCATCACTTGAGCTGCTGGTTTCATCTCTGCAAGCACCTGGAGCGCAGGTTTAACATTCGCCTGCAGCGACTCATTTATCCGCGCTATAGCTTCTGGCATGACACCTGTTGGCATTGGTTGCGTTGATTTACC
The DNA here is from genome assembly GCA_965368205.1 of uncultured Pseudomonadaceae bacterium. GTDB lineage: Bacteria > Pseudomonadota > Gammaproteobacteria > Pseudomonadales > Azotimanducaceae > UBA4421. The sequence goes on from CBDUMB010000314.1 coordinate 159, forward strand.
CGTATCTTGCGGATCAGACACAGCACGGCTCTGTTGTTGAAGGGCGCTGAGACCGATGACGTCGGATTCATCCAGACCCTGGGTCGTGTCACGATGTTCATTAGCGGGCAGCTGTTTATCGATCACCAGACCTTCATTGATATCAACGTCTGTGAGTGTTGACGCGACTAGAGGTGCTGGTTTGCCGCCTTCCGGCAACACATTGCCGACAGTCATTGCCGCTGGCAGTTCTGTGCCTTCGTTGGATTTCACCGGCAATAGATTATCTACGACCGGCTCGGCGTCAGACAATTCCGGTATGTCCTGTACAGCGCTCTGCTCTACAGCTGTTGAATCAACAAACGACAAAAAATTGACCTGGGCCTGATCGAGCATCTCTGCAAAATCATTCCCCGGCGACAACTTATTGACAGGCAAGCCTGACGAACCGGCTGGAGACGGATTACCATCGCCCGGCATCGAAGTATTTGCTTTGAGGGTTTTTACTGGCGCCGATAGCGCACTTAACAAATCAATAAACAGCGTCGTATTCCAGACTTTAGAGTTCTACTGTTATTGCAATTAGCGGGCCAAAAGAGGGGTAACACGCGCAATCGATTTGAAAAGGGGGCGCAAGCTAATCAGAGCGATTCAATCAGACCGTGTACATCATGCAGCTGAGTAGAGACCTGGGCCAGCAACTCCGGAACACGGTCACCGATGCCCGCTTTAGCCTGATCTTCCAATAAAGCGCAGGTCTGCTGCAGCTGCTCAGCACCTACGTTGGCGCAGCTGCCTTTCAGCGAGTGGGCCGACAGTCGCAGGTTTGCAAAATCACCGCCATCCCAAGCCGACTTGGCGCTGTGGAACTGCTTTTGCGACTCTGTAAGAAACGTATGCATTAAGTCGCCAAACTCATCTTCCATAATGAGTTTCAGCTCACGCAGCAATTCTTCATTCAAGATCTCATTCATCTTTCACATTCCAATGCATGGTGACCTCAATCTGGTTACCGGGTTCAACGTAGTTTACGGTTTCACAAAGGTCCCAGAGCAAACGTATACCGCGGCCGTGATATCCACCAACAGTATCCACTGCATTTTTGGCACGAGCCACAAAAGATTCGAAGTCAAAACCATTACCGCTGTCGGTGACTTTGATCTGCAGGTGCACGTCGTTATCCACCAATTCGCCCTGAAAATCGAATCTAACAAAGCCTTTGACACTTTCGAGTGCTCGAACCCGGGCGGCGTAATACGCCGCGAAGCCATCTGCGGAAGATTTCATTTCTGATCTTAAACCCAGCACTCCATGCTCCAGGGCATTTGAATATAACTCCGCAAGAACCGCATAAATTGCCGTTGCCTTGGTGCGCAAATAAGGCGCACCCATCAATACCTGTTGTAACAGCGGCAGTGGATTAAAATCCTTCAGCGACTGTGGTCCCAGTTCATAGGAAAACTTCCAGTCTCTTGGACCACCCAGCGCTTCGACGTCATCTACAACTTCAGCTGCCTGGACCTGATCTGGGGTGACTACAGTAATTTCGACCATGGTCAGATCGTCATCTCGACCTTCAAAATTCACAAAGCTGTTAACCGCTCGCTGAACGCGATCAAATAAATCATGCGACGCACCCTGGCTGAGAATGTCCTCAAGAGTATCGCTGCCAAAGTACTCTCCCGCTTCGTTGCGGGATTCTCTTACACCGTCCGTCGCCAGAAACAGCCGATCGCCCAATTCAACCTCATAAACCAGCGTTGCATCATCAAACTTGTCAGCGCTACTGATCCCCAGAGGTAGATGATTCGATGCCAGTAGACGTACGTCGTTGGAATCACCTTTTCTCAGGTAAGCAGAGGGCAGCCCGCCATTCCAGACTTCTACTGTTGAACGATTAAAATCGAGCATCAAAGCTGTTGCGCAGCAAAAATAGCCGGGCGGCAAAACCGAACCCAACTTACGATTACATTCTTTGACAATCTGCGACAGCGTAAAACCTTTACTTGTCATACTGTAAAAAACATCTGCCAGAGGCATTGTGCCAATAGCCGCGGCCAGGCCATGGCCGGTAAAATCTCCAAGCAGAACGTAAACGCTGTTAGCCGGGTTCTGCGCGGCAAGCAACACATCTCCGTTAAACATCGCAAGTGGTGACAAGAGGTACTTGATGTAAGGGGTTTCGAGATTCCGCGTGTGTGCAACGTTATCAAATACGGCTTTGGCCGCTTCCTGATCAGCTACCAGCTGCATGTGGTGCCGAGCAATCTCATCACGCTGCAATTGCACCGTTTGATTAATTTCTCGCATGCGCTGCATGGCCTGCAGTTTTGCTTTGAGCACGACATGATTGTAGGGCTTGGAAAGGAAATCATCTCCGCCCGCCTCAACACACCGAGCAAGATCAGATGCTTCAGTCAAACTGGTCAGGAAGATAATGGGGACAAATTCATCCGTTTCATGGGCCTTAATTGCCCTGGCAACTGAAAAACCGTCCCTGCCAGGCATCAATGCATCGAGTAAAACCAGATCGGGTTTATCGGAAAAATACTTATCAACCGCATCATTACCATCAACCGCTTCAACAACCTCGAACCCGGCACTGCCTACAATTTTGGCCAACAACTTCCGATCGACCGCATTATCGTCTGCAACCAGCACACGATTGCCATTGCCACTTTTCATGGTTTTGGGGCCAATCGCTACCTCAGGCAATTGTGAAGAGCTGATCAAAATTTGAAATGGTCAGAATTTTTTTAACGTCGGCATTACAGTTAATTATTTCAACATCCGCACTGTCACCACCCGCGTGATCACGTAGGAGCAGCAACATGCCCAGAGCCGAACTGTCTATGTACTGCGCTTCTGTCATATCGATCTGATAGCTATTGGGTTTTGCGTCGAGATCTTCATAGGCTTCACGAAAGTCTTTATGAGCGCTGAAGTCAAAACGACCATCGATGGCGATGATCAGTTTCTGCAGATTGCTATCGAGTTGGCTTTTAATGCTCATGGAGGGGTCCCAAAATATATTTCACGTATAAGAAGCTTAGACCATAGGGTTAGTTTGACCCGGCCTTTGTCGTTTTCTGTCTTTCCGAGCAGCATCAATTTTGTGCGCCGCTTCACGTTGCTGAAGTAATTTTTCCAGCGCCCGGCGATCCTGGTGACAGACAACATATTTTTGTACCTGCGCCGATTCCTGCGCCTCCAGACGCTGCACCACACCCTGTTGCGCCTGCACTGCCTGAGTTAACTGATGATAGAACCGCAGAAACTGCTGATGCGCAGCTGAACTAGTCTGTGTTTTTTCAAGATGCTGCTGCCGATATTCCAGTTCGAGCCGGCCCAGCTCGGACTGTTGTGCTTGCGCCTGCTCACGCTGTTCGCGACACTGCGCCAGTTTTCCCGCGCTACTCTTTTCCAGTTGCACCCGCCACTTCAGAACTTTTTCAAGCTTATCCATTGTTGATCATCGCGAAGTTGTTTTCAGGGACAGCAGAAGCCACAGGTTTCTCAAACAGTTGTTTCAACCTTGCATTCGACTCCTCTATGGACACTGCATCGGCTTCACTCTGCCGCAGAAATGCCACCATCGCGTCGTGCCGACCAATGGCTTCGTCCGTAAGTGGATCACTGCCCGGCCGGTAAGCCCCAATGTTGATCAGATCCTGCTGTTCGCGATAACACTGCCAAAGTGCGCGAAAACGTTGTGCGTAACCTTGTTGTTCTGTTGACGTCAGGCGATTCATGAGGCGACTCACTGAACTGCCGATATCAATTGCCGGATATAGACCCTGTTCAGCCAGTGTGCGACTGAGAACAATATGTCCATCCAGAATTGCACGGGCAGCATCCACAATGGGATCCTGCAGATCATCTTCTTCCATTAAGACCGTATAAAACCCGGTGATTGCGCCTGAGTCGGCAGTTTCACCGCAGCCCGCGCGTTCAACCAACCTGGGCAACCAGGCAAAAGAAGATGGTGTGTACCCTTTACTGGTTGGCGGTTCGCCCATGGCCAGGCCAATCTCCCGCTGAGCCTGAGCAACGCGGGTTAAACTATCCATCAGCAGCAGTACATTTTTACCCTGATCGCGATAAACCTCTGCTATCTGTGTGGCCAGACGAGCGCCTCGAAGCCGCAGCGCTGCCGAATCATCTGCTGGACACGCGACAACCACCGCACGCTGCAAGCCTGAACCCAGGTTGTCGATGACAAATTCCTGCACTTCTCTGCCACGTTCACCGATCAGCCCTACAACCACTACGTCCGCCTTCACAAACCGAGCCAGCATGCCCATCATGACGCTTTTGCCCACACCACTACCGGCAAATAAACCTAATCGCTGACCAACACCTACACTGAGCATACTGTTAATTGTGCCAACGCCTCCATCAAG
>CBDUMB010000315.1:0-4515 GCA_965368205.1 uncultured Pseudomonadaceae bacterium
TATAAGACCAGGCGACATCATTCAGATCTCCCGCCACAATGATCGGGCTGTTGCTGTCGCAAAGTGTTTTTGCAACCACGATCAGTTCAGCATCACGTTCCGTAGAATGCGTATTTTCAGTAGGACTTGGCGGCGCAGGATGCAGGAAATGAAGTTGCACGGTTACGTCCGCATCAGCGAGCCCCACAGCCAGGTGCACTGAAGGCACATCTTCTTCTACCAGAAACACTGTTTTGCACGAAAGAAAAGGCAACCGAGAATAGACATGCATACCGTATAAATTGTCCTGGGGGCATTTAACGGTGTGAGGCATATCAGCCTCCAGCACATCAAGTTGCGTCTGCCACCAAGCGTCGGTCTCCAGTGTCACCAGAATATCCGGGCGATGCTCTTTCACCAGGGCCACAAGCCCAGGCGCGTTTCGATTGTGCATCAACACGTTGGCCGTCAGGATACTGACGCCTGGTGTATCGCTGTCCGGGTCTGCCGGGGCGGCCACTTCTTTTGGCCATAACTTTGTATACGGCAGGATCCAACTCACCTGCCAGATGAGACACAAAGCGGCCAGCAACAACGCTAACCAGGCAATCTCGTCGTGTTTCTGCAAAGTGAGTATGTGCAGACACAGGATGACGGCAGCTACGCATACGATCTGCAGACGCGGAAAATCCCAACCGCGCACCAGCCAGTGGCCATGCCGCCACAGCGGCAGGAATGTAGCAATACACAACACCACAGTTGCGAGGTTCAATGCAGTTTGAATCGTCAACCCCTACACACGACGTGCGCGAATGATCGGCCTATAAATGAACGCAGCTATCGACATAACTTACGATTTGAGTAGGCTTCGAAGAACAGCCTGCAGGGAGAGATGTTATCAAAGTTTTCATCAGTGTTGATATGGAAGGGATCGCCAGTCTGGTCCGATGGGCTGATGTATCCAGCGACGGCATCGACTTCCCGCGCAATAGAATCGCCATGACGCTGGATACCAATGCCGCGATAGAAGGCGCGCTGGCAGCAGGCGCCACTGATATCGTGGTAGAAGAGAATCACGGCGTAGAAGACCTGTGCGTATTGGACATGGACCAGATTCATCCCGAATGCAGGGTTATACGTGGCGCGGGCAGGCCCGGCGCAACAACAATGGCAGGACTGGACGCGGAAACCGGGGTCGTGCTGCTGGTAGGGCATCACGCCGGCGCAGGTTCGTTTCCAGGTATCATGGCGCATACCATTTCTTACGGTATGTTCAAAAAAGTCTGGCTTAACGGAAAGGTGGTTGGCGAACCCGACTTCTTTGCCATAAGAGCTGGCGAACTGGGCGTCCCCATAGGCATGGTGAGCGGCGACCAGGTTGTCGCGGAGCAGGTTTTAGCACTTTGCCCGGATGCCGAAGCTGTCATTGTCAAAGAAGCCCTGGGTAACCAGTCAGCGGTCTGTCTGCCTCCGCTGCCCGCTCGCGCGCTTATTCGCGAGGGTGCCAGGACCGCCGTGGAAAAAGCCATCCGGGGTGCCCTTACGCCATTTACCGATGTCCCAGCGCCTTACGAATTCACCGTAGAACTGCGCAAACCAGCGCCACAGTCTATGCGCGACAACCTTGCTTCGTTAGATCACTTTGAACTGATTGAACCCGACGTTGTACGCATAGACGCGCCCGATATGTTTATCGGATTCCGGCGCGTTGCCTACCTGGGTTACGCCAACAGCGCCGGCGTCACACGTCACTAGCCTGACTACTTAGGCCCGAGCAGGAACCAGAGAATAACGCCCAGTACGGGTAGCAATAGAATCAGCACCACCCACAAAACTTTTTTGCCGGTACTGGCTGAACTGCCAACCACACGGATGATGGCCCAGACATTAACGACCAGAACAAGTAATCCAAAAAAACCACCTACCTCAATACCCATACCTCTCTCCCAAGTGTCTTCAGTTTATTCTGCTCGCTGAACATTCAGCGTGCGTTTTTTGAATTGTATTCGACCAGTGCCTTTTTAACACGTCTGCCTGGAAACCGGGTTGCAAGACCCTCTTGTACAACGGCAAAACTTAACTCTACTTTCAGGTCACGAAGGAATAGTAACCTGCGAGGTTTCACAACCGTGCAACCCGGGGACCGCACGAATGAGCAAAGCAGGTCAGGCCTCGCACCTGCGGGGCAACTGGGCACCATGGCTGCTGAAAATTTCGACGGCGCCGGGCGGCACGGGCAAAGATGAAGGCTGGTTATCAGACTAGCCGACGATAAGGTGAGTCGGGAAAGTGAATTTTCACCGGCTCACCGCTTAAAGTGGTCGCCAGATGAATGAAAAAGCTGCCGACACCTGCGGCCCCCTGCATGTAACCCGTCTGGCTTTGGATAAAATCAGGTTGAGATCGATGTTCTGCCTGAGGCCAGTGACGGCTCTGACCGTCACCGGCGCTACGCCGGACCAGTTCAGCCGCGGACCGCCGTGCCAGGTCCAAGTAGAACCCGTCCTGGGTGACACGATACATACACACGGCATGGTCGCCGATGCCAGCATCACAACAGCACTGGCTGATATTGTTCCAGAACCCGCGCCCTCTCGTTTCCGGCGCTCCCAAGGCCACAAGCCCATCATCCATGCCACGCTCCCAGTTCATCCACGCTGGATCTGCGGTAATTTCCCCAAGCAGGTAAAACAGCCGCGCGGTGCCTGCCGGACCATGACACATCCCCAGATAAAATCTGTCTGCCGCGCCATCATTCAGAATGTGTGGAACCAGGTGACCTCCACCCTCAATATTTTTTGCCATCGCCTGCACATGTCCGGCACCCGCCAGCGCTGCATCCAGATACTTCTGCTCCTGCGTGTGCTCAAACAGACGCGCAAGAAAATAAGCAACGCCAGCAGTACCATGGGCAAAGTTCGGGGCGTCAAATGGCCAGGGGCTATCTTCCATCAGCTGCCAGCGAAGGCCGCCTTGTGCCGGTTCTGCAACTTCCAGTAAACGGCTGCCTGCTGACGTCGCCCAGCTCAAAGCCTGCTCATGAACACCCTCTTCATGCGCATAAAGCCATGCCATCGCCGCGCCGGCGGCGCCTTCCGCGACGTCATACAATTCTCTCTGTCCAGAAAAACCCGTGAGCTTGGCGTAAGGCATTTCCTGCACCCAACCCAATCCTGCGCCGACCTCCACTGCCTGGTCCCGCTGTTTCTGGGCGCAGTACCGGGCACTTGTTGTAAAAACGGAGTCCGCAGTTGCCTTTGCCAGCTCATGCATCACAAACAGGTAACCGCCCCAACCGCCCATCAAGGCGCAGGGCAACTCTTCCAACTGCTTGAGTTGGTGAACAATCTCGAGTCCGGCGGCGGTGGCTATCTGCAGAAAACGCTTTTCCTGTGTGGCGGCGTACAACTCCAGATAAAACAGCGCAATGCCGGCAGAACCCGAATACAGGTTGTGGAAACGTTTATTCGGCACTTCTTCCGCCAGAGACCACAGCAGCCCATGCTCTGTGTCACTCTGATGGCGGGCTATCCAGCGTTCAGCGCTGAGCGCCACATCCAGATAGTCGTCTGCCGACTTAAGGTTAATCTCCACCGCCCTCTCCCCGGAGAAGTCCTTTCAATTTGTCGCCAATAACTCAGCCTTTGCATATTCGGTTATGGCTTTATAGTCTGCTTTTCCATTGCTGGCGCGACCCAGGCTGGCTTTGACCAGCACACGTTTTGGTGTTTTGTAACCGGCCAGATGCTTGCGTGCATGGGCCTGTATTGCTGCTTCATCAAGTACCTGGTCGCCATCGGGCTGTACCACCGCAGTAACCATCTGGCCCCACTTGTCATCCGGTAAACCCACAACCAGGGCATCAAGCACACCTGGATAGGTTTTCAACACTTCCTCCACCTCTTCCGGATAAACCTTTTCTCCCGCTGTGTTGATACAGACGCTGCCGCGCCCCATGAGAATCAGCGTGCCATCTGCGGCGACCTTGCAGAAATCTCCCGGGATGGAGTAACGCACACCGTCTATTTCCGGAAAGGTTTTTGCAGTTTTCTCTTCATCTTTGTAGTAACCCAGAGGAATCGGACCAGACTTGGCAACAAAACCTGCTTCGTCACTGCCAGGTAAAACTTCACGGAAATCTTCGGTGAAGACTTTGCAGCTTTCACCCAGCTCAAAACGTGCAACCTCCATGGTGCCTTCTGCTGTTGTTATGGAGCGACCAAAACCAACTGCTTCAGATGCACCAAAAGAATCTGTGAGCACCATGTTCGTATTGTGTTTCAGCAAACCGGCTTTCACCTCAGGGCTCCACATCACACCACTGGAGACCATGCCCAGTAAGGAGGAAATATCGTATTCCCCTGGATGTTCATCAAGTTCGCGCAACATCGGTTTGGCAAACGCGTCACCAACAATCGCGAGCGCGTTGACTTTGTGTCGCGCAACCGTCTCCCATAACTCCTTGGGGTCAAAGCCATGTCCTTCCAGGGTGACTACGGTGCCGCCACGCGCCAGGGTCGAAATACCCGTAAACAA
>CBDUMB010000316.1:0-4514 GCA_965368205.1 uncultured Pseudomonadaceae bacterium
AAGTTCCTTGCTCAGCTCCATGAACAAAATTGAAATTAGGTGTTATTACTGTGTGCACTGCAATACGCTGCATCCTGGGCGAACATCTTTGTTAGAGTTCCACTCTACGCGTGACATCTCGTGAAAAGCCACATTTGTAAATACCAAATGGCATTGGAACTATTTTGAAAGGAACTCTCATGCAAAGAATCATTCCATTACTTATTGCACTTGCCGGCGCCATGCCGAGTGCTGCTGAGCAACTGCAGATTGTTACGGCACTGGATGTGGATTATCTGCCAACCGCCGACTATGCCGATGCCAAAGATAAGCTGGATATCTACATGCCTTTGGGCGCAACGAACGCTCCCGTGGTCGTGTACTTTCACGGTGGGGGTCTCATGTACGGTGACAAAAGCCTGGCGCAGGTGGTGGCCAAGCGGCTATTGGCCAGAGGCATCGGCCTGGTGTCTGCCAACTACCGACTCTCGCCAGGAGTGATGCATCCCGCACATGTTCAGGATGCGGCAGCTGCCACCGCCTGGGTGTACAAAAACATTGCCGCATACGGCGGCGACCCACGAAATCTATACGTTAGTGGACATTCCGCCGGTGCCTACCTGGCCGCCCTGCTGGCCCTGGATCCACAACATCTGCAGCAGCATGACATGGCACTGTCCGATATTAGCGGTGCCATCCTGGTCAGCCCGTTTCTCTATGTAGAGGAGACTGCAAAAGATCGGTCGAAGTCAGTTTGGGGCGAAGTGCCTCTGGATTGGTTGGCAGCCTCGGTTACACCGCATATTGCAGCAGGCAAACCACCGATGCTGCTTATCTATGCCGACGGCGACGACCCATGGCGCCGCACCCAGAACGAAAAGCTGGCCAAAGAACTCACCATGAGCGGTAACAGAGCTGTCAGAGCAATTGAGGTACCTGACCGAGACCATACATCTCTGATTTCGGAGATCAACGCAGCTGACGATCAGATCGGCGGCCTTGTGGCGACGTTCGTTACCGAACATACGCCTTGAAGCGCAGCACAAAGCAGCTTTTCCATGCTAGGAAAAGCTGCCGCCTTAGCGCACAGTTTGATTGAACAAGCCAAAGAGATGAGTGAGGACCGCTCTACACAGAGACAGATCGAGTTGCATCAGTAACTTTTCCCATCCATGACCCTGAAACCATTGTCGAAGCTGTGCGGGTGCTGAGTGCAACCTTGTAATTTCTTCATGTTGCGAGATACTGCCGAACGGAGAACTTAACTATGAAAATCGCAAAATACATTTTCGCTGGTCTACTTGTAGTGGCGGCAATTCTGGTAGTGATTGCACCGGTCGGACCGATGCCAGGTTTTTTCATCGGCGGCACGCCTACACCGGCCCCTGCGCAATGGATGGATACATCTGAAACCCACGAAATCAAACTGCGCATACCAGGGTCTATTCCGCGCGTTGTGATTATCTGGGTCATTCAGCATGACGGAGAATTGCATGTTGTCGGCGCCAGGGGCAGCGGTTGGGTCGAGATGATCGGGCAAGGCAGCCCCGTAGAAATGCGATTAGGCGAGCGCACCTATGCGCTCAACGCAACCCTGCTGAGCAGTGGCTGGGAGCCTGTTCTGAATGCCTATGTAGATAAGTACCGGCCCGATTATCCAGAGATTGTGGATGGCTTCCCGCCCATTGAAGAAGCGCCGGATTCAATTGCGGTTTTTCGTTTAGATCGTACCTAGCAACCATGGCAAGTTAGGCATGAGCAGCGGCAACACGGACGCACACACCCAATCAGGTGATGTCATTCTGCTGCAGGGCAGTTTTGATCCAAAGATCAAAACTTATATGCTCCTGCAGTATCTTTTTATTCTATTCCTCACCCTGTTTGGCATCCTGCTCATACCTCTGGTCGTGTGGGCGATTAACAAGCACTACAACTCGCTGTCCTGCGAGATGACCGAAAAATTTCTCAAGGTCCGCAAGGGCGTGCTGGTGAAAACAGAGAAAAATGTCCCGCTGGAACAAATTACTGATCTGGGAATCGTTGAGGGGCCACTGATGCGTTATCTCGGCATCAAACAGCTTTCAGTTGAAACAGCCGGGCAGTCTTCCACTGGCCCACTAGTCAAATTGTTAGGTGTCATCAATGCAGAATCTTTTCGAGATCAGGTGCTGCAACAACGCGACAAACTGAGAAAAACCGTACATTCAGATACGCCACTTGGCGCATCTGCAGAAGACGCGACTCAGCTGCAGATACTGGCCACCCTTGAACGCATCGAAAAGTTGTTAGACCAACGCAGCTAATCCTGCCGCGTCAATTGCCACTACACAGTCGCACTGCTAGGGTGCCGCACAAACTTTTTTGGACTCATAAAGATGAGACGCGTCATCGCAGCCTTTTTATCGATCTGCACCTGCCTGGCCCACGCGGCGGACATTTCCGTGACCATGAATGGCGCACCCGGCAGCGGGATACTCGTCTTTCAAGTCTACGATTCAGCCAGTGCATTTGGTGATTTTCGTGATCCCGCAAAAGAATTGCGCACACCTGTTCGCGCCGACGCCACTTATCTTATTGAGAATGTGCCAGCAGGAGAGGTCGCGGTGCTGGTTTATGTTGATGAGAACGAAAACGGCCTTATCGACAAAAACTTCATCGGCATCCCTAAAGAGCCCCTGGGCATTTCAAACAACTACCGTCCGAAAGGACCACCGTCATTTGATCGCGCCAAACTCAACATCGCTGAGAATGAAACAACAGACATCGATATTGAGATTTACAAAGTACTGGGCGAGCGCGGGCGTATTGGTGTTGGTGTTGGCGTCATCGGGCGAAGCAGTCCGTACGTAGGATCCGATACTACTGTTCTGAACCCGATTCCAGCGATTACCTACAACGGCGAGCGTCTGCAGTGGCTGGGCCCCAACGTACAGTACGGCATACTGGGTACCGGGCGTTGGCGTCTTGCTGCGTCTGCCTCTTATCGTATTGGGGTTTTTGAGGAAGATGACAGTCCTGCGCTTGCCGGCATGGGGGATCGTGACAACACCCTTATGGCGGGCATCGGGTTTCGCTACGAGTTGCCCGGCGGTGTAAATCTGTCCATGCAATATGAACATGACGTGCTGGATAAAATCGGCGGCGGCAGCGCATCCGCACGCGTCTCGAAAGGCTTTCAGGCTGGCTGGTTGCGTCTTGTCCCCCAGCTGCAGGTGAATTGGCTCAGTGATGAACTCACCAATTATGATTTTGGTGTCACCGCACGCGCCGCAACGCTCACACGGCCGGCATACAACACAGGCAGTTCAGTCAGCTACGAATTAGGATTTGGTACTTTTATCGAGCTTACTGAAGAATGGCGCATCGTTGTGAACGTAGCTGCTGAGTTTCTGCCTGACAGGATTACCGACAGCCCTATCGTTGCCGACGATCATGTGATCAAAGGTTTCGCTGCAATTACTTACGTATTCTGAGACCAACATGGTGTTTAGAACTAAAGAAAAGATTTCTTTCATGAGCGTGCTCCTACTGAGCGTGGCGCTGCAAGGCGGTTGCGCGGGCATTCCCGAGGGCGCCACTGCGGTGACCGGGTTTGAACTCGATCGTTATCTCGGCCAATGGTATGAGGTTGCGCGTCTCGATCATCGCTTCGAGCGGGGTCTGTCGAACGTGACCGCCTCCTACAGCATGCGGGAAGACGGTGGCGTGAGTGTCCTCAACCGTGGCTACAAAGTCGACCAAGGTGCGTGGGAAGAGGCCACCGGCAAAGCTTACTTTGTTGGCAACACAGACGTCGGCCAGCTGAAAGTGTCATTTTTTGGCCCTTTTTACGGCGGCTACAACATCATTGAGTTAGACAGAAAGGACTATCAATACGCGTTAGTCGCCGGGCCGGATCAGGGGTACTTGTGGATATTATCCCGTTCTCCCCAACTCAACCCAACAACCCTGTCAGCTCTGATCAACAAAGCCAGCAGCCTCGGCTTTCCAACTGACCAGCTGATTTACGTGGATCACACAGCTCCGCGCAACTCTACTGGTCAGATTACAAACTAAAAAGCGGCTTACCCTTGTCGTCCGAACGAATAACGTAAACCTATACCATACACACGTGGGTCGGTAGTCGTGGCCGTGCGCAGGAAGTTCCACTCTTCACCACCCTCATTTTCTAAAGAGCGAACACCCAACTCGCCTGTTATGTTGTTAACAAACGCTGACACTTCCCAACTCCCCGCCGCGCTGGTCCAAACCGCGCGGGCATCCCAACGCGTGAAGCTTGGTGCTCGATCCAGATCGCGTTCAAACGGCGCTGCAAAGAAAAAGTCGTCGGTGTAACCCACGGTGGAGAAGAAATCCAGGTTGCCGGAGTCACCCATCGGGATAGAGTAATTGCCCCAAAGTGTGAATTTCCATTCTGGAATTTTCGGCAGGCTGCTGCCATCAAAGCCGCTCACGGTCTGCTCTGCGGCAGTAAAAATTGACCCCGGTATTTCGGGATTGTTCACGTCCACTACAGCAAAGTCCTTGCTGAATTC
>CBDUMB010000317.1:0-4510 GCA_965368205.1 uncultured Pseudomonadaceae bacterium
GTCGATGTTGGGCTGGATTTGGCATCGGCAAATAGTCCTGAAAATTGACCCTGTGCATTTTGCCGGTGTTTTTTTGCATTGCAACATTTTTATTGACCCTGTTTCAGTTTGGCACGAGACTATTTGTCTGTTTATGCCTAATTTAAAGGGATTTACGCAGTTCAGCGGTCTGGTTGCGAGGTAGAAATGTACGAGCCCATCGATGTTGTGGTGCACAAGTCAGCTACCCCTAAGCTCTGCTATTCATTATCAGGGGTGGGTCGCGCAGCCGCATGGCGACTGGCAAAAGTTTGCACATACCGGCACTATGCTCGGAGTGCGGTTTCTCAGCCACACTGTAGTGAATTAGGTATCCGCGATCTGGAGCAGCGCAGCGTCAGTGCATAAGTTAAAAAAATATCCGAACCGTCGTCTTTACGACATGACCGACAGCAAATATGTCACCGTTGATGATGTACGCAAACTGATTGTCAAAGGCGTGAGCATTCAGGTCATTGATTCTAAAGAGGAAACAGACATCACCCGGTCGGTGCTACTGCAGATTCTGGCGGAGCAGGAACAGGAAGGTCATGGCACTATCCTGACCAATCGCACCATCGAGCAACTGATCCGATTTTATGGAGACAGCGTTGGGCGGGTCGTAAGTCGTTATATTGAAGAAGCGATTTCTGCGTTTATAGAGCAGCAGGAGCTGTATCGCGACCGGATGCGTCAGTTTAACGCGCTGAATCCGCTGAACGTCATGCGCCAGGCCTTTGAATCGAGTTTCAAAAGCGACGCTGCAAAAACGCGTTCTGCAGCTGACAAGCCGAGCAGTGGGGCGAAAAAGCCAACAGCGGAAGACGACTCAGCTGCCTGAGACGCGACGCTCCACACCTTCCCAGTAAGGTTCGCGCAAATCTTTACGTTTGATTTTCCCAACCGGGCTCTTAGGTAACGGGGTCTGAGTTATTTTCACGCCGCCAGGCTTTTTGTAAGAGCCCAGCGCCTCCGACACCATGGTGGTGACTGCTTCTTCTGACAGGGTACTGTTGGCATTCACTACACAAACCGCAAAGGGCGTCTCGCCCCAACGTTGATGTGGAATACCAAAAACAGCGACTTCGACAACGTCGGGGTGGCTGGCGATGACGTTTTCCAGTTCTGCCGGCCAGATGTTGTAACCCCCCGAGATGATCATGTCGTCTGCCCGATCGACAATATATAGATAGCCGTTTTTATCGAGTTTGCCCAGATCGCCAGTTTTGATCCATCCGTTAACAATTCTCTGCGCATCTGCTTCAGGGTTGTTCCAGAAGCTGCTCATCATGCCGTCGCTTTTTGCGACTATTTCGCCAACCTCGTTTGCCGCCAGCGGCTGATTGTCTTCATCCCAGATTTCAACTTCTGCAAACGGTAACGCTAAGCCGCAAGCGCGGAGCGGGTTGGATCCGGATTGGGAAGCAAACCACTGCTGGGAATTCATCATTGCAACAGGTAGTACCTCGGTTTGCCCGTAGCCCTGGTATAAAACATCACCAAACACTTCCCGGGCCGCCAGAGCGGTAGCGTCGGCGATGGGTGCAGCAGCAATCAACAGACATTTCAGCGCACTATAATTGCGCCCGCGCGCGGTATTGTCATGCACAATTGCGTTAACCATGGTGGGCACCATGAACGCGTAAGCGATTTGCTCCTGCTCGATGAGGTCCAGGGTCTGATTGGGGACAAATTCGTCCTGCATGACATTACATCCGCCACTTAACCAAATCGGCAGAAACTGGTAGCCCGAGCCGTGTGATATCGGTCCCAGGTGCAGACATTTATCGCCAGGTATCACAGGCGGGAAGGTATAAAACCAGTCTCGTCCTGCTGCCAGCCAGGCTTTGTGTGTATAAGCGACACCTTTGGATAATCCCGTGGTGCCGCCGGTATGGCGAATAATGAAATAGTCGTCCGGGTTGATGTCGACATCAGGGTCTGTGTCACTGAATTGCGCCAGCCATGTTTCATAACCGTCATCGCGAATCACTATATGTTGCAGGTCAGGCAGCTCGTCCATCAAATCGGCAACCTCGTGAGCGTAGGCTGCGCTGACCAGCAGCACTTTGCAGTTGGTATGACCGAGCATATGGAGGTGGGCACTGCGGCCATTACGTGGGTACAGGGGCACCCGCACCGCGTTGGCAACCGCTGCACCAACAAAAAGATCACCGGCCTCAATGCCGTTGTCCTCCAGGACGCCAACTCGATCACCGGGTTCTATACCCAGGCTTCGCAGCCCGTTGGCCAACTGCACGCCACGTTGCCAGGCTTGTGCAAACGTCAGTCTCCGGTTGCGATGTACAATCGCTTCATGCCCGCTGTAGTGTTCCGCAGCGCGGCGCATCAGTGTGCGTACGTCCATTATTCCGGCTCCCCTTAGCCCATGACCTCATGCTACTGTACCTGATCAACGGCAAAGGCTTAAGGGGAGAGCATGCGCTTGCAGAAAAAGGTTGCGATCATCACGGGTGGTGCCAGCGGCATGGGCAGAGATACGGTCATGCGTTTTCTGGCCGAAGGGGCGCGGGTTGTCATCGCGGATTTTAATGAGATTACCGGTGCCGACGTTCTGCAACAGGCATCGGAACAGGGTTTCTCTGATTCTGTGAGGTTCATAAAAACAGATGTCGCGCTGGAAGCTGACATTGAAAAAATGTTCGATCTGGCCTGCACTGACTTCGGCCGCGTCGACATTGTCTTCAACAATGCAGGTGTTGGCGGCGCGATCGGACCACTTACGGAAACCACCACCGAATCCTGGGACTACACCATGGATGTGCTTGCGAAGGGGGTTTTTCTCGGTATCAAACATGGCGCCCGACACATGCGTGCTCAAGGCGGCGGTGGCGCCATTATCAATACGGCGTCAATTGCAGGTCTGAGTGGCGATGCCGGACCTCTGGTTTATTCCGCAGCCAAAGCCGCGGTGATCAGTATGACCCAGAGTGCGGCGGTTGAGTTGGCACCAGACCGAATCCGGGTAAACGCGATCTGCCCGGGATTTATTGCGACGCCTCTGGCTGCCGGTGGGGCACCGGAAAAAATTGAAGCCAGGTTTGCCCAGGCACAGCCCTGGCCGGATTTTGGCAAGGGTGTGCATATTGCGGGTGCTGCGTTGTTTCTCGCCAGCGACGATGCCGAATTTGTGACCGGTGAAAAACTGGTGGTCGACGGTGGGCTCACCGCTGCAGGCCCCGAGCTTTCCAAGCGTTTTCCTCAGGTGTCCGCGCGTGATGCCAAAATTCAGGGCGTCACCAAAGGCAGTACTGGCGCGGCCCACAAAGTCGAGCGGCTCAACGGCTAATCAGAGGTATCTAGTTTGAATACAAAAGCACTGTCCCTGGCGGGCACGCCTGCTGCTGCGCCTATCGGTTATTACTCCTGGACCTTTGGCCAAGGTGCCCGTGATCCCTATTACATCATGGTGGTGATCTATATTTTCTTTCCGTATTTCAGTAATACGGTGGTCGGCGATCCCGTTCAGGGACAGAGCTTAATTGGTTATCTTAACGCAACCGCCGGCTTCATCCTGATGCTGACGGCACCTTTCCTGGGAGCCATTGCAGATAAAAACGGCCGGCGTAAACCCTGGGTCGCTGCGACGGTGCTGGTGATGGTTGTTGGCGCTGGCTTGTTGTGGTTTGTGCTGCCGGAAGGGGGTGGTGTAGGAATATTCTGGGCTCTGCTGATACTTCTGGTTATCAGCGTCGCCTTCGCCATTTCTGAAGTCTTCCACAATGCCATGCTGCCTTCGGTTGCCCCGGTCAACAAGGTAGGCGCAATTTCGGGTATGGCATTTGCGCTGGGTAACGTCGGCGGTCTGTTGTTGATGCTGTTTGTGTTGTTTGCTTTTGCCATGCCGGGCACACAGCCTTGGAGTTTTTTACCTGCTGAACCTCTCTTTGGTCTGGACCGCACCAGTCATGAACACGATCGAGTCGTAGGTCCAATTTCAGCGGTGTGGATGTTGTTGATGACGCTGCCGGTATTGTTTTTCACGCCGGATGGAAAAACTTCGAGCACGCCGATGCTGGTCGCTGCCCGCCAGGGCATACGCGATGTCATCGAAACCGTGAAACAGCTGAAACACTACTCAAACATCGCCATCTACCTGCTGTCCCGGATGTTTTTTATTGACGGTATGGTGGGTGTAATGACCTTCGGCGGCGTTTATGCGTCGGGTACTTTTGGCTGGGAATCCACCACCTTGCTGATTTTTGGATTGTGCAGCAGTGCATCTGCGATGTTGGGGGCTTACGTTGGCGGTAAGCTGGACGATAAGCTGGGTTCAATCAGGGCGCTGCAGATTGCCATCGGCATGAGTTCGCTGGTGCTGCTTGTCCTGGTTTCGATACAACCTGGGACAGTGCTTTATGTGGTATCGGTGAGTACCGAGCCGGTTTGGGATTTTCCCTACTTTCAGACCACGGCAGAGATCTGCTACTTCATCTCGAATCAGATCTTTGCGATGTTTTTTGTTACGGGT
>CBDUMB010000318.1:0-4508 GCA_965368205.1 uncultured Pseudomonadaceae bacterium
TGACTGAACCACCGTAAACTCAGCGTTCCAGGACCCACTGATAACGGCCACATGGATCTACAGCCGAACTACAAAGGATTGCACAAGACAGAGCCGTCGAAACTCACCGTGGGTATGTACGTCGCTCAACTGGATCGCCCCTGGGAAGAAACCAATTTTCCCCTGCAGGGTTTTTATGTGCGTAATGCCGGCATGATTGAACGGATCGCAAACAACTGTGCGTTTGTGTACGTCGACCCCCGCCGCTATGACTCCAAGCTGGGTGAAGTCAAACTGAAAGCCGTTGTCAATAACGGCAGCCCTCATCCGGCTGTAGAGACAAAACCCTCTGCCCGCGAACGCCTGGTACCCCAGGCACCCCGTGCTTACGAAAATACCGTAAGCATCAACGACGAGATGCCCAATGCCACCACGTCCCTGGATGAAGCAGAAGCGATTCTTTCAACCTGCGTAGTCAAACTGCAGAGCAATGGCGGTTTTGACATCAACGCCATAGAAGATGCCATCACCCCGCTGGTGCAAAGTGTCATGCGCAACCAGACTGCATTGGCTGCGCTGACTCGAATGCGCCATATGGATGACTATATTTTTTCCCACGCCATCTCCTGCGCCGTCTGGGGTGCTGTTCTGGCCCGGGAGTTAGGCTTGCCACCCGATGATATCAACCAGATTGCATTTGCCTGCTCTCTGCTTGATCTCGGTAAAACCACCTTGCCGTTAGACCTGCTTAATTCACCCGACAAACCCGACGATGAACAGTGGTTGCTGCTGCAGGATCACGTTAAACGCGGTGCCGACCTCCTGACCGCCAACGGCCTGGAAGATCAGCGCATTATCAACATCATCGAGACCCATCATGAGCGCCACGATGGCAGCGGTTATCCGAACGGACTGGCGGGGAACAAGATTCCTGCTTTCGGCCGTATCGCCGGTATCGTCGACAGTTACGATGCGATGATTTCAGATCGCCCCTACGCACCAACGCTTTCTTCCTACCAGGCGATTCAGGAAATACAGAAGAATTCCGGTACGTTGTTTCAGCCGGAGCTGGTGGACTATTTTATCCGCGCCATCGGCGTTTTCCCGGTTGGCAGCATTGTTGAACTGAATACCGGCGAAGTGGGTGTTGTGCTTTCCCAAGCCGATGACAGCCGCCTGAAGCCAAAACTCATGCTGATCCTGGAAGCAAACAAACAGCCACGAGAGCACCTGGTGATTATCGACCTGTCTAACCAGCAAGTGGAATCCCACCAACCTCTGCAGTGGTGGATTACCAAAGAGCTGCCAGGCAATGCCTACGGCATCGACCCACAAAAGTACTTCCTCGGATGAAAAAAAAGTTAATCACAGAGATTAAGTTTTGATTGTCGAGCAAACCGAACAGGAAACCCCGGATCGACTGACAGATTCCATTGCCTCACGAACTGGCAAATTTGCAGTGGGTATTATCGCTCTGACCAACCTGGCCGAGTTAGGCGAGCGCTTTGGTGAAGACGGCGAAATTCTAATTGCCGAGTCGTTCCGCTCTCGGTTAACCGCTTTACTACGCCCAGACGATGACCTGATTGTCATCGCCAAAGACAGTGTCTGCATTGTGCTGGACAACCTGATCGATGCCCATCACCTTGAACTGGCCGGCCTCAAAATTACACGTCTTTTCGAAACCCCTTTCGAGATCGCAGGACAGATGCCGCAGCTCTCGATACGAGCAGGCTTGGTCTATGCGGGCCGACGCACCCGTCTCAGCCGCACCGCCAACGACTTATATCAGCAGGCGGAAAACACCTGCATGACCGCCATCTTCGAGAACAAGAGCTTTGCCATTGCCAGCACCGAAAACATCGCACCTGTTGATCATGACTGGCAGTTAAGCCAGCGCATCAAGACCGCAATGGACAATCACCACATCTCGTTCGACTACCAGCCGAAGTTCGACCTGAAGACACGGTCTATCAGCGGCGGAGAAGCACTCATACGCTGGCGCGACAACGGCCGTATTATTCCACCCGACGAATATCTGGCAGCCCTGAGTGATGAAATGCTGTGGGAACTGACCATTTATGGATATCGTCGGGTACTGAGAGAGATTGTTGAACATGAGCTGACCGTACCTATTTCCTTCAACATAGACCCGAGCTCTCTGACACAACCGGATTTTCTCGACTTTATCAGGCGCGAAACTCACCTCTGGGGTGTGGATCCAGAGCAGATCATGCTGGAGATCACCGAGAGCAAGGAATTGTTTGATCTCGAAGTGTCAAAATCGCTGCTGCAGGAAATTCGCCTGCAGGGCTTTAAAATCTCACTGGACGACTTCGGCTCTGACCACTCCAATATGCTGCGGATCCGAGAACTACCCCTGGATGAAATAAAGATCGACCGCAGCCTGTGCGGCAACGTGATCAACGATGATGATGCCCGACAAATCTCGCAAACGGTGATCTCGCTGGCAAATGCATTGAACATCCCCTGCATTGCTGAGGGTATTGAAGACGAAGACACACTGGATGCTTTGCGAGAAATGGATTGCGGCTATGGCCAGGGTTTCCACTTAGGTTTACCCATGAACGTTGAACAATTCGCCTGCCAGCAGGCAAAAAAAACCCCGACTGATTAGAGTCGGGGCTTTTTATCAGGCACTAAGACCTTCGATCCTTAGTTCAAGCTGACACCCACAGTCAGACCATACAGACGCGGCTCTATGAAGAACGCGTTAGTAAACAAACCTGAAGAAGGGTCGGTCTGATAGGTACCCACAATCTCATCGTCATCTTCGATGTTCTGTACAAAGAACTTGGCATACCACTGCTGGTCTTTGCCATAGACGGTGAATTGAGCATTCCATACATCCCAGGAATCAATCAGGTCCTGCGCGCGGTTGAACGTGGTGCTGTAGAACTCATCCTGCCAGTAGTAGTCAACACGGGCCGTGGCTGAAATACCACCATCAAAATAGTGGGTATATTCAGCGCCGGCACTGAAGGTCAGCTCCGGTGCGTTGAGCAGATTGTTACCATCAAGGTTTGTCTGCACTGAGTCGAGGTAGTTATAGCCAAACAGAGGGGCGATCGCAGCTGCAGCCGCACAGGCGGTGAAGGCTGAATCGGACACACCTGGTGTTGTGGGTATCACCTGACCCGCAGGGCCGCCAAAGGCACCCAGATCACGCCCGGTAGGCAGATACGGTGCGCCTGCACCCTGCACCGTCGCAACAAACGCGGCGTTATCAGACAGCGGACCCTGGCCGTTATGCTCAACAACACAGTTGCTGGCATCAACGAAGTCTTTCAACAGAGTCACATCCTGACGGCCCTGGGTAGGATCGCGCGGGTCAATGGTTTCAGTCTCACCTAACTCCGTATCAAGGTAGGAAACAGCTGCATTGAACTGCCAGTTTTCATTAGGCGCATACAGCAGCTCCAGCTCGG
Source organism: uncultured Pseudomonadaceae bacterium (assembly GCA_965368205.1). GTDB lineage: Bacteria > Pseudomonadota > Gammaproteobacteria > Pseudomonadales > Azotimanducaceae > UBA4421. Next base: position 3,429 of record CBDUMB010000318.1, read on the forward strand.
CACCGAAGATATCTGCATCGGTATTTTCGTTAACCGAGGTACGGTTAATAATTTTGCCGATCTGCAGATCACCATAGTCATAGTAGAACACGCTGAAGTTCGCCTGCATGGTGCGATCCAGGAAAGTGTTTTTCGTGCCAATCTCAAACGCATCAATTTTTTCCGGTTCAAAAGAGGTTGGCGTGTTCGGGAACAGGTTCGTGTCGATTGGCGGGTTAATGCCACCTGACTTGTAACCGCGTGAGTAGGAGAAGTACACCAGGGTCTCATCGGTAAAGTCGACGGTGGGCACCCAATCCACGACAAAACGACCGGTGATTTCCTCAAAAGCAATGTCGTCTTCGCGATAAACCTGCGCACCAGGTACATTCGGATCAGCATCAAAGTCGCCCACAGCAGCGGCCGCGGTGGTTAACTCAGTGATGTTGGTGATCGGTGTAATGGAACCATCACTGCCAACAAAACTGGTGGTGTTGGAAGGCAGGTCAACCAGCACAGGCAGGTTCAGGAACAACTGTCGGTCACGCAGCGATTTCTCATCACGCGTCCAGCGAAGACCGAGGGTAAACTTCAGCGTTTCCGTGGCTTCGTAATAAAGCTCACCAAAAATGCCGGTGCTTTCCAGCTCAAACGAATCGGTTTCAGAGTTGAAGTAACCTGGTGACAACGCGAGGAACTGATCAGTGCTGCCCTGGAAAGGTGAACCTGGGGTAGCCAACGCAATCGTTGCATAATCAAGGCCCGGCGCCTGTACAAAGTAGTCCGTTTCCGTTTCAAAATCGAGGAAGTAACCGGCTAACAGGAAGTTGAGCGGGCCATTAAACGAGCTGGCAAGACGCAGCTCAGTACTCCACTGCTCTGACTCCTGCAGCGATAGGTCACGGCCTGCGCCACGGGTATCCAGGGTAAATTCATTGGGTCCACCAATGATGCCCAGCGACGTATTTGGATTAGGCACAGTTGTCACCGGAATAGGACCACCGGCAGAGGTGCCGAAGAAGGTACAGGCTGCGGGTGAAACCACACAAAACGCAGGCGGAATCACTGCAGCGCCGGGATCAGCAGCTGTGCCGTTATAGT
>CBDUMB010000319.1:0-4488 GCA_965368205.1 uncultured Pseudomonadaceae bacterium
GTGCATCAGAGTTGGCAGATGCGACCGGATATGCCGAAACGCATGGACTGGCTCTATCAACAGGTTGCACAACAGAGCAGTGCCATCGATTCCCGGCAGGCGCTAATTTCTATGCTCGACGAGGTACAGCTACCCGATCCGTTGGTTGCACCCGAGCATGCGTCCGGTCTATGTCTGGTGCCACATGAAATCGAGCGACTAGATCTGAATCAGGACAACGGCGTTCATGACCGCAGCCACTATCGACTAGATGGTGGCCAATGGCGTGTCACAACACTGGTGCCCTGAACGTCAGGTCTCGGGCAACTCATCCAGCTCTGCAGTCACAATACCCTGCAGATTCTCAAAGCAAACTGCACGAGCGATTTCTACAAAGCCTTGAATAAAGGGTGCCTGAGCCTGATCTTTTCGTACCGCAGCGTACAACGTTGGCCAGATGCCCTCTTCTCCCAGCGAACGCACGACGAGGTAATCTTTCTGCGTATATTCATACAGCGCCCAATTGGGTAAACAAGCCACGCCACGACCACTGGCAACCAGTTGAGCGATCATCGTGGTTAACTCTGCGTGACGGACCCGCTTGGGGGTTACACCAGCAACATCAAGAAAACTGGTAAACAGGTCTAGCCTGTCGGTGTCCACAGGATAAGTGATGACAACCTCGTCCACGAGATCTGTAGGTTCAATCCAATCTTTAGCCCGTAGCACATGATCTTTGCTCATCGCCAACTGCGCTTCATAGCTGAACAACGGAAAATAGTGCACGCCGAGTTCAGGCACCGGGTCTGCTGTTATGACCAGATCGAGATCGCCGCGACCCAGGGCCGGCAAAGGTGCAAAGTGGAATCCACTGGAGATATCAAGTTCAACGTCGGGCCATTGGTCACGATAGACGTCAATAGCGGGCAGCAGCCATTCAAAACAACTGTGACATTCAATCGCCATGAAAATACGACCGGATTCGCCTCCGGCCAGACGCTGCAGGTCCCGTTCAGTGCTGTGCACTCGGGGCAATACCTCATCCGCAAGTTTCAACAGACGCGTACCGGCACTGGTGAATCGAACGGGTTTAGTTTTACGCACAAACAGGGTGCAGCCAATTCGCGACTCAAGCTCCTTGAGCTGGTGGGAAAGCGCAGACTGGGTCAGAAAGACGCGCTCAGCCGCTTCCACCAGGCTCCCGGTATCACGCAAAGCCACCAGGGTTTTCAAATGCCGCAACTCTATGTGTGACATGAATCTCACTCATGATTTGAACTGAACATCTTGCATAATATTCATTCAAATATCTGCTGTCACGTCTACGCATAGAGTGTGTGCCAGTGCACGATGAACCCAGCTATGCTGAATTAAAATACACCGCATGTTTAACCCTAATACTTCAGTGATTGATGCGTTTGTTACGCATTGCCTGACAGAGTTTCAGCAACTGTTCCCAGCAGCGAGCATAGAGCAATGTAACGCTCTGCAGCAGGCGGCGCGTACATCCCTGGAAACTTTGCTGAACTGTGATTGTTCTTATCACGATATTCATCACACTATTTTGGTCACCGAAGTTGGGCAGACCATATTGCATGGCCGCCAGCTGGCCCGCGGCGACCTGACGGCACATCAGTGGGTACAGGCTGTGGTGGCCATGTTGTTCCATGATATCGGCTATCTGCGCAACCTGTTGCCTGAAGATGAGCAGGACGATGCAAAAATCAACTCGCAGGGCGAGCGGGTGTCGATCCCAACTGGCGCGACCGATGCTTTTATGACGCCTTATCATGTCAGCCGAGGCAGCCTGTTTGTGAAAGAAAGGTTCGCCAATGATCCATTCCTCGACACGGACCTGATCGGTGCCTGCATCGAAATGACCCGCTTCCCTGTACCTAAAACCGCAGAATATCGCGAAACTGACACATTGCCGGGTTTGGTTCGGGCGGCAGACCTCATCGGTCAAATGGCTGACCCTCAGTATCTGCAGAAACTATCCCGGCTGTATGCAGAATTTGTAGAAACCGGCGAAGCTGCACGCATGGGGTTTAACAATCCTGGCGAATTGCGCGCCGGCTTCCCGGACTTTTTCTACGCACAGGTGCAGCCTTACATTGGTGATGGCGTTGCGTACTTGAAACGCACTCAGCAAGGTCACCAATGGATAGCCAACCTGTATCACCACCTTCATATAGATGTATCAAATGCTGATCTTGATCCGAAGATCCGCGCACCAGAACTGGTTGTCGACAATTGTTAAGACGCAAGGTGTCAAAAACCCCCGGCATGCCTGCTGGTAACCTGGGATAGGTATCTTTAGAATCCGCGCCTTTAACTGAATGGGTGTAGGGTGTCCGTCGTTGCTCCCCTCAAATACTCTGATACTGCTACTTTTCGCCCATTGCGCATTGCACTTCTGGGCTATCGCAGCAACCCTTTCAGTGGTGGACAGGGCATTTACATCAAATATGTAGCCCGCGCACTGCGTGATGCCGGACATCAGGTTGATGTGATCTCAGGCGCACCGTACCCCGATCTTGACGACAACATTCGTCTCATCAAGCTCCCCGGCTTGAACCTCTTTGAAACAGAACACCCAGGCCGGGCTCTGCGCTGGCGGCACCTGATGTCGGCAACCGATACGTTTGAGTGGCTGTCAAAAATGTCCGGCGGTTTTCCGGAACCGTATACGTTTGGGCGTCGCGTTGTTGACTATTTCAAGACAAACGCAGACAAATACGACGTTATTCATGATAACCAGAGCCTCAGCTACGGTGTTCTGCAACTGCAGAAAATGGGGCTCAAAGTGGTCAGCACGATTCACCACCCCATCACCTACGATCGAGATATCGCACTTGCTCACGAAGCAGACTGGGGCATGCGATTGTTAATTCGCCGTTGGCATCACTTTCTTTCCATGCAGACAAAAGTAGCCCGGCAGCTGGACCACATTACCACTGTCAGCGAGTGTTCCAAGCGGGATATATGCCGTGCTTTTGGAGTCCCGGAGGATCGTGTGGAAGTCATTGTTAACGGCGTTGATGCCAATACATTCAAGCCACTGCCTCATATTCACAGAGAAGCGCGCTTATTGATCACAACCGCCAGTGCTGATCAGCCCCTTAAAGGCACACAATATCTGATACCCGCATTCGCTGAGCTGCGGAAAAAATATCCCGATTTACATCTAATATTCATCGGCCGCCCAAAACCCGGCGGCACTACGGCAAAACTGATTGAGCAGTATAACCTTGCTCCGGCCATCACCTTCCGTCATGGCATCAGCGCCAAAACCATCGTTGAACTCTACGCCAGAGCAACCATAGCCGTGATACCTTCGGAATATGAAGGTTTCGGGCTACCCGCAGCAGAGGCGATGGCTTGTGCAGTACCCGTTGTTGCGACAAATGGCGGTGCACTGCCAGAAGTGGTCGGCAATGCCGGGATTACTGTTCAAAAAAGCAATCCAAGGGCATTGACCGAGGCAATAAGTAACTTGTTAGAAGACAAAGAGAAACGTGAAGCGCTGGGTGTTCGCGGCAGAAATCGTATGTTAGAAACGTTCTGCTGGAGCAAGGTAGCCAGCAGGCTCACAGGGTATTACAACCAGGTGCTAAACGATGAGTCTTGAAACAATCGATTTTGACCGCCTTAATTTGCGAGCGGGGGAAAAACTTCTCGACCTGGGATGTGGTGAAGGGCGACATGCCATCAGCGCCTATCTGTTAGCGCCCATAGAAGTCTATGCAGTCGATTTGAACGCCACAGACCTGACAACTGCCAAGCAACGCCTGCAGGAGTTTGACCAGGCACCGTACAACAGCAGCCACCACTGCACATTTATTCGCGCCAGCGGCCTGAAGCTGCCATTTGCAGACAACAGTTTCGACAAGGTTATCTGCGCAGAAGTGCTGGAACATATCCCTAACTACCAGAGTATGCTGCTCGAAATCAGACGCGTACTAAAACCCGGCGGCATATTTGCGACCAGTGTCCCCAGATTCTTTCCGGAATGGATCTGCTGGAAACTGAGTGATGCTTATCACGAGGTTGAAGGCGGTCACGTCCGTATCTTCACCAGCGGTGAATTGCGTCGTTCAATTGAATCTCTACGCATGCGACGCTTTGCCCGACACTGGGCACACAGCCTGCATGTTCCCTACTGGTGGTTGCGCTGTTTATTCTGGGAGCGAGGTGAAGATGCACCAGCAGTGCGCACATATCATCGCTTCCTGGTATGGGATCTGATGCAGAAACCTGCCCTCACGCAATGGCTTGACCGTCTGCTCAACCCTGTTATGGGCAAAAGCATTGTCATGTATTTTGTGAACGAGCTGTAGATGGACAACGCCAGCCTGCAGAGAACCGCCCAATATATTGCTGATCTGCAGCTGTCTTCAGGTGCTCTGCCCTGGTTCAACGGCGGCATTATCGATCCCTGGGATCATGTTGAGGCGATCATGGGTTTAACCATTGGCGGTCACTACGCAGCGGCCCGCCACGGCTTTG
>CBDUMB010000320.1:0-4479 GCA_965368205.1 uncultured Pseudomonadaceae bacterium
GGAGCGCCGATTGTTTTTTCAGGAAGGCACAGAAATATTTGATACCACCCCGCGGGCAAACGGCGGTGAACCAACCACGGTGGTGAATACCCGTCGTATCGGTGGACAGGCGCGCGCACCTGATGTGCCTGACGATGTTGATATCCCTTCTCAAGAGCTGGGTCAGCCGGTGGAGCTGATTGGTGCGCTTAAAGCGGTGGGTCAATTTGGTCAGGTCCGTTACGGGCTGCTGGCAGCTTCAGAAAATGAAGTGAAGTTTGACGTCGAAGAGATCAATTACTATCAGGATGGTAGCGACTACGGGATTGCACGTTTTCTTTATGAAGACAAAGCGCCTTCAGGTGCTTATCGCGCTGTCGGCGCGATTACAACTCTGGTCACTCACCCCGAAGAAGATGCACTGGTTAACGGCATCGATTACCACTACCTCACTGCGGGTGGAAAGTGGAAAGTGGATGGTCAATTTTTACACTCTGATACTGACCAAGAAGGTTCCGGCAACGGTGCTTTTGTCGATGTGGGTTATACGATTCGTCGGGGCCTTAATTTGAGATGGGGGCTGTCTCATTTTGACGACAAGTTTGAGCTCAATGATCTAGGATTCACACGGCGCAACGATGCCACCAGCACAAACCTCCAGTTAGATTATGAAACTACGGATCTTCCCTGGTTCCGGAAGGCCCGAGCTGACAGTTTTATGCAGTACGAGGTTAACGGCGATGGGGAACGCACCCGTATTGGTATGGGTACCAACCTAGGTCTGGATCTGCGTAGTCAGGATCAGATTCGTGGTGGCATTGCTTACTTTCCAGCTCGAGCAGAAGATCGTAACAGTCGTGATAACGGCACTTTCGAGGTGGAAGGTCGGCACAACTTTTATGCTGATTATTTTACTGACACGGCGCAGCGCATCAGTTACCGGTTCGGTATGGAGCATGGTGGTGAAGAACTTGGTGGTAATCGCGTGGTAGGGCGGCTGGGTTTCACCTGGCGTCCTATCGATCAGATTAATGTAGGTGCCCTGGCGCAGTATCAACGTCGCCGCGGCTGGCTGCTTTGGCAGGAAGATCGGAATTTCACGACGTTCAACAGCACGGAATGGCGCCCACGGGTTAATCTGGATTATTTTTTAACCGCTAAACAGCAACTTCGGTTCTCTGCTCAATGGGTTGGTATTCGTGCTAAAGAGCAGGGGTTCTACCTGGTACCCGAGCGGGTTGGTGATCTGATAGAGGTTGAAAAACCTGATGAGGAAACGGATGATTTTGCGATCTCCCGGGTCAACGTTCAGCTGCGCTACCGCTGGGAGATAGCACCCCTGTCAGAGCTGTCAGTGGTGTACACCTTAAGCGGTGCCCAATCTGAAGAAAGTGGCAGTTTCCAGGATCTGCTGCGAGATGCCTATGACGACCCTGTCGGCGAGCAGCTCATCATCAAACTGCGTTACAGATTGGGCTCGTGAATCACAAGTAACTTACGTTTATCGCACAAATTCTCTACCCGACACCGGCATACTGAATGCTGGGAAACACGTAACACGGGAGATCAACAGTGCATAAATGCCCTTTTCATGAACAGAGTAGCGGTGCCGTTGAAGGCGGAGAAATTAATTCCATCCACTGTCCAGATTGCGGCGATTACCGCATCTCCGAGGTTGCTCTGCAGCAGATAGCCCATCTACCGAAGCCACCTCAAGGATGGCCGGAAGTGGTCGCTCGGGGTCAGCTGATCTCTACGCGCATAACGCGAGAGTTATTCGCGTGACCTAGAGGGCCGGTCGCCTGACGACTGGCATGGAAAATTCCGCTTCGATTGAATACTCTGCCTGGCCAGTCAGCCAGTAGTTTGTGTTCCATGCAATATAGAACCGCCACCCAATGGGGTGTCTTTGATGTCACCGTCTCTGATGGTGTCATTCAACGTGTAGACGGTATTCAACAAGACCCTGATCCCGCCGCCATCGGGCAGACCCTGCTTGATGGCGTTCAACACGCTTCCCGTATTCAACGACCTGCCATCCGCAAAGGCTGGCTCGCAGCTGCCGATCGAAACCGCAAACTGCGCGGCAACGACAGCTTTGTTGATGTCCCCTGGGATGAAGCGCTGGATATGGCGGCGCAGGAGATCGCGCGGGTGATCGCGGAAAAAGGCAACAAGTCGATATACGCTGGATCTTATGGATGGGCCAGCGCAGGGCGCTTCCACCATGCTCAATCTCAATTGCACAAGTTCATTAATCTGCTGGGTGGTTCAACCCGGGCGATGAATTCCTACAGCACGGCAGCGGCCCAGGTCATTCTGCCCCACGTGGTTGCGCCCTGGTCTGAAATTGAACTGCAGCAAACCAGTTGGGAAGAGATCGCCCAGGGAGCCGAGCTGATGGTCGCCTTTGGCGGCATACCATTGCGTAACACACAGGTGGCTTACGGTGGGATCACAGAACATCAGAGTCAGGGCGGCCTGCGCGGTGCGTTGGCGGCAGGCACCAAACTGGTGAACGTCTCTCCGGTATCTCATGACATGCCCGCCTGGTCGCAAGCGCAGTGGGTGGCAGCCCGCCCAGGTACTGATGTTGCGTTGATGTTAGGACTGGCTTACGTGCTGGAAGTGGAAAATCTGCTTGATCGTACATTTCTTGAGAGCCATTGCCACGGCTATGCAACATTCTGTCGATACCTTCTGGGCGAAGCAGATGGCATCGCAAAATCGCCAGCATGGGCGGCGCAGATTTGTGGTGTGGACGCAGGGGTTATTGAGCAGCTTGCGCGGGAAATGGCGCATAAAAAAACGTTTATTTCCGCGGCCTGGTCTCTGCAGCGGGCCCATCATGGCGAACAACCTTACTGGATGCTGGTGGTGTTGGCTGCCATGTTAGGTCAGATTGGCCTGCCAGGCTGTGGGTTCGGATTTGGTTATGGCGCTGAAGGGTTTATCGGATCCAGCTGGCGACGATTCAATTGGGCAACGTTCAGTAAAGGCATGAATCCAACGCGTTTTGCGATACCTGTTGCGCGCATTACGGACATGTTGCTGAATCCTGGTGTTGATGTGGATTACGATGGGCGCAAGATCACCTACCCGGAGATTGATCTGATCTACTGGGCAGGTGGCAATCCGTTCCACCATCATCAGGACCTCAACCGTCTTGTTGAGGGCTGGCGTAAACCCAGTACAGTGATTGTGAATGAACCGTGGTGGACGCCAACGGCACAGTGGGCGGATATTGTATTCCCGGCGACCACGGCGCTTGAACGCGAAGATATTTGTGCTTCAAGTCATGATCCCTACGCGCATGCCATGCAGCAGGCATTGCCTGTGCAGCATGACGCCCGTTCGGACCACGAAATATTTGCAGGGCTTGCGGCTCGGCTCGACGTTGGGGAGGCGTTCGTGGAAGGGCGGAACGAGCAGGACTGGTTGCGCCATATGTGGGAAAAGTCTGCCGACAAGGCGCGCACGGAAGGGTTTGAACTACCTGAGTTCGATGCGTTCTGGCGCGACAGGATCTACAAAATTCCAGAACAGTCCGCGCGCAAAACCTGGCTTGCAGATTTTCGAGCAGATCCGGTAAACAATCCGCTGAACACACCCAGTGGCAAACTCGAAATCTTCTCGGACGCCATTGCTGGGTTTGATTATGACGACTGTCCCGGGCATCCAACCTGGCTGGAACCCTTTGAACGGCTGGGTGGGCATAACGGGGAAAAATATAAATTGCACCTGCTGACGCCGCAGCCGGAAAAACGATTGCACAGTCAGATGGATCCCAGCGCGCATAGTCACAGCGGTAAGGTGGCGGGCAAAGAAGTGCTGCTCATGCATTCCACTGCCGCTGCGGTTCGAAACCTTCGAGAGGGTGACATCGTGCGCATCTACAATGACCGTGGTGCGTGTCTGGCCGCGGTTGGTTTCGATGACAACCGACTGGCTGATGTTGTTTCTCTGCCGACGGGTAGCTGGTTTAAACGCCTTGATGACTTTACGGATGCAAATGGTAATCCGAATGTGTTAACCGCCGATGTAGGCACGTCAAAACTGGCCCAGGGGCCCAGTGCCAACACGTGTCTGGTTGAAGTTGAAGCCTACACACCCTAAGGTTCGCGCTGCTGGCCTCGTAGTTCAATGGATAGAACGACCGCCTCCTAAGCGGTAGATGCAGGTTCGATTCCTGCCGGGGCTACCAATCTCGCACACGCTAAGGACTAGTCAATACTCTGGTTAGACCGATGGTAGCGCACCACAATGTCTGGATCAGGTGCCAAGGTGGTACCGGCATTGTCTTTGCCTTCGTAATTCAGTACGGACAGGGCGTAACGCATACTCTCCAGCCGTGCCTCTTTCTTGATGTTCGCTTTGACGATAATCCAGGGGCTGTAGGACGTGTGGGTTCTGCTGAACATCTCTTCTTTATACTTCGTATACAAATCCCAGTGAGCCTGAGCCTGTTCGTCCACAGGGCTGATTTTCCATTGTTTCAAG
>CBDUMB010000321.1:0-4472 GCA_965368205.1 uncultured Pseudomonadaceae bacterium
CACGACGTCGATTTCGGCGACATAGCTCAGGCGTGACCGGTCGTGCTGGTTCAGCGAAAAATAGGGGGTGAACGCTGCACGGCTGGATACCCAACGTAATTTACCTGTGAGCGGATCTGGGCGCCCATCCAGTGTTATAGAAGCTTCGTGCCCCGGCTGAAGGACAGCACGCAAAGGCTCGGAAATATGCACACGTGCGTAGGTAGGCCCTTCAGCAAGCATGATCAATACGGTGGCACCGGATGGGGGGCGTTCACCAATTTCGAACGGCAGAGATTCAATTGTGCCGCTAACAGGAGCAATGATGTCCGCTCGGGCGAGCGTTATTTCCAGATTCTGCAGATTAGCCAGCGCAGCGGCATGGTGTGCGCGTGCCTGGTCGATTTCTTCGGAACGGGTGCCTTCCAACAATTCGTCCAGCCCGGCTTGCGCTTCAGCCTGGCGTGCCACGGCTTCGTTATATTTTCCTTCGGTTATATCAACGGTGGCTTTTGAAATCAGCTGCCGGTCTAACAGCGCAAGTTCGCGATCGAGTTCTGCGCGCAGAGTTGCAGTGGCACTTTCAGTAGCCGTCAGTCGAGACCGCGCCTGAGTGATCTGTTGTTGTCGTGGGCCTTTCTCAGCCTCCGCCAGAGCTGAGCGAGCAACCGCAACTTCAGCCTGCGCTCGCTTCAGGGCCACTTGTGCACGTGCGGCATCCTGAGTGAGCAAAATTTCGCCGGCCTCGACGCTCTGACCTTCAACAACAAATATTCTCAGTATAGGTTCATTGGATTCAGCAATAAGTTCAATACGATCCCTCTCCAGCGTCCCCAGAGAAGCAACCTGGTCAGAAGCGTTACCACAACCAGAAACCACGCTGATGCAGGATGCAAATACAACAGCAGACAAAATTTGTGTGTTGGGTAAATGGCGCAAAGCGGATTTAACTCGATGCCTTGAGTAGAGGGTTGTACGTCATGTCGTAACACCAGCTCATTTAGAACGGGCATCATACCTAATCATGGTTGCCGGGAAAGATCTGAAAGCTGACTTCCTGGTCACTTTAACTTCGGCAAGACCCATGTGCCGTTCCATTCTGCCGCGCCGAAATTTTCGAGGCGTGCGCCACTATTTAGATAAGGTGCGCCGAAATTTTGGATTGTCGCGCAAACCAGAAACACTATCACGTATCAGCCGCCCTCAGCTTAAAGCCTCTATCTTATTGTTTTCATTGCATATTTTTCCGTATTTGGTCGCGACTTGGCAGATAATTTGTGAACTGGCACAAGCCTTGCTCTATGTGTGACATACGTACAGATCACGAGCGGAAAATGAACACAAAAAATAAAGTTACAAGCGTCTCAATGGTTGCCCTGGGATTAGCCATGGCGGCGTTTGTCAACAACGGCGACCAGACCGAGCAGCTGCCAATCACCTCAGTGACCACAAGCGGCACGATCGAGATCATGACAAAGACAGCGACGTCGGCGAAAACGCCGCTTGACGCCATCCAAAACGTAGCGCGCAACGACGTAACCATGCCCGCATTGACTGAGAGTTTTGATGAGCCACAGTTTGTAAACCCGCGAGCAAAAAGCGACGACACCGCCATCCTCAAGCGTGTTGCCATTACATCTGCTGACGAGCACGAACAGGCGCGTGTGAAGAAGTTCATTGAAGCCGCTGGCGGAAACATCATCGACGACAGCAACGACAGCCTTGTCGCCTACGTCTCTGTTGCCACCATGGCTAAGCTGGAATCTCGTTTCAGTGTTACCGCATACGATGACAAACTGGTACAAACGAGTACAGTCTCTGCGTCGTCAACTCAGTACTCATTGACCACAGCAAGCATACAACCCATCAGCACTGTCACCGACCCCGTTATGCTGCCGGCAGTTACAGCAACCGGTATCGCCGTTCTGGACACCGGTGTAGCTTCGCGAACGGACCTGAATATTGTTAGAAGCGTGAATATTGTGCCGCCGGCCCGAGCTGAGGAGTATGCAGATGGATTCACCGATGCGTCATGGGCAGGAGACGAAGGTATAACCTCCTGGTCATCTAGCTGGGTCGAGTATGGCGATGATGGTTCTGCAACCAGCGGTCTAATTCGTCAGGATATCGTTGACGGTGAAGAAGTCCTTCGCCTGCAGGCTAATGGCAGCTACAAGGCCAACGACCGAGCCATTGCCATTGCGGATGCACAATCTGCGGTTTTAACCTTCGACTGGAAACCTGGTCAAAGTTCAACCGGTCGCAGTGCAAGTTTCTGGGTAGAGGTTTACACGCCAGAAGGTGGTTGGGTTGCGGTTGAAAATATTGCACGTACGCCGGCAGAAAGTTTGAGCCCTTCAAATGATCCAAGCTCCAGTATCAACCAGAATTTCTGGCGGACGGTACTCATTGACCTGACACCCTATGTCTCATCCAACACACAAATCAGCTTTTCAACCGCTGACCAGAGTGGTTACGAAACCCTAATCGACAACGTCAGCGTCCAGTACAGTGTTGCTGACCTCAACGTAAAAGATGGCATGGGCCACGGTACACACATCGCGGGCATTATTGGCGCTGACAACAACACGCTGAACCCGGACTATAAAGGTATCGCTGCAGGTGCACCGATCTATTCGTTTCGAGTCCTCGACAGCCATGGCCATGGATATGTTTCAGACGTTATTCGGGGTCTCGAATATGTGTCCAAGTATGCAGTCCATTACAACATCGGCGTTGCCAACCTGTCGTTGGGAACTGCAATTGAGGTAGACGCCGCAAATGACCCACTGGTACAAGCTGTGGAACAACTCTGGGATAGCGGCATTGTTGTTGCCGTGTCTGCCGGTAACTATGGCGCCTATGGCAACTTCACAGTCACCAGCCCGGGTAACTCACCTAAAGTTATCACCGTGGGATCAGCGTCCTTCCCAAAAGGTGACACCAGCAAATTAAAAGAAGTTTCCGTATCCACCTTTTCTTCGCAAGGTCCCACGTTGCGTGACCATTACCTGAAACCAGATCTGGTTGCTGCCGGTGATGGCGTAATCTCAACCGCCGCAGACGGCTCCAAACTGCTGCGACTGTTGGATGGCAACAAAATTGATTGCACAACAGACTGTTCAAATGGTTACCTCAAAATGTCCGGTACCAGCATGTCAACCGCCATGGTCTCAGGCACCATCGCCATGATGCTCGACCAGGACCCGAGTCTTTCACCTGCCACAGTCAAAGCGCGTTTAATGCGCTCCGCCACAAAGGTGGACGGTATCGATCCAACCGCTGTTGGCGCTGGTGTACTGAATGTTAACGCTGCACTTACTGATAGCGGTGTGATTTTTGGTGAGGCTTTGTCTCCCAAAATGGCACGTTCCGAGGATGCAGATGTGGTTTTGATTGAAGACACTGCCATGTTGTGGGGTGACCCGGTCTGGGGCAATGGCTATCTCTGGGCAAATGGTTACCTCTGGGCCAACGGTTACACTGTTGCTGACGGTTATGTTGGTTCTGACGGCTACTTATGGGCGAACGGCTATCTTTGGGCCAACGGTTATCTCTGGGCCAACGGCTACCTCTGGGCAAATGGGTACTTATGGGCGAACGGGTATTTGTGGGCAAACATTTTCACCGGCACCCCATAAACCATCATCGATACAGGGAGATAGACCAATGCATGTAGCGGAATATGAAACAACATCAGAACTCAATAACAAAGTACAGTTACTGGGCGCCCTTTTAGATGACTTCACGCGAATCATAAAGCAACCCGACACACCCGCCCCTGTGGTGAGCGGTTTCGAGGGCCTTCGCAACAAGTTCAATACGGCGCGCGGAATGGCCAAATCTGTATTTGTTCTGAAACTGGAAGACTCTATCCAGGCTAACGGTGGAAACGATGAAGCCAAGTGCTTGAAGGAACTAAGGCTGACGACACAACTCAAACAGATACTTGGAAAACAGACACCGGTGGCAGCGATTGGAGACGGTGAATATGCCATTCTGTTACTGGGTTACGATCAGTGTGCGGACCTCATACCGAGGCTGGAAGAACTGGTGGCGCGCACGAACGCGAGTTTATGTACCAACGATACTTCTGCTGCGCGGTGCAGCATTGGTGTCGCTCGTACCCCAATGGACACAGACGACCTGCAATCAGCCATTGTGATGGCCAGTGCAGCTGCCAGTGACGCAGACGATGCAGGCCCTTGTTACCAGTTCGTTTCTCGACGTCACAAAAGCTGCATGAACTAGATCACACCTGGCCACCACATTTTTTAACAAAAGTTCTGTTTTTCAGCTGACAAGCCTCCGAAAGCACAACTTTTTGCAAATAGTGCATAAAGTGGTATCAAGAAAATTAGACATCCGCCGATATTATCCAGTGACACTTATCAGGATTGCCAATGGCCAACGTATTGCTAGTTGGGGCTGCCGACACTGCACAGGAAAAATTAGTGGCTTTTCTCCTGCGTGCGCTCCCAGACTGGAGCGTA
>CBDUMB010000322.1:0-4456 GCA_965368205.1 uncultured Pseudomonadaceae bacterium
GTGTTCCGCCAGCGCCTTAACCACGGCGACAAAGGCCTCCGTTGAATAGTCATCGGCAGGTGTTCGTCCGGTCAAGCCATGGCCGGGTAAATCCAGAGAAATGATTCGATACGTATCGCCCAACAAGTCAACCCACGGTTCCCAGGTGTGCAGAGATGCGTTAGAGCCATGCACCAGTACAATTGGCTGCCCATCAGCGTTGCCCTGGTCGCGAAAATGTACCCGGCCATTGTCACCCAGTGCCAGAAACTGTGATGCAGCATTGCTGTATCTGGCATCCACCTCGGCCGCAGGCATGTCAGTCTCGAATAAGACGAAGCCGGCAATGACAAGTAAAATAATTATTCCAATCAGCCATTTCATAGGTTTGCCCTCTAGTTCTGCTTATTCAGGCGCTGCATCTGTCACACCAACAAAGCCGACCATGCGGGTGATCTTGCCCGCAGAGTCCAGGTCGATCACATATTGACCCAGCTGGCTCTGATCTCCTTCGCCAAACCGTACGGTTGCGCGAATGAAATTCAAGGTCTTGCTGATGCCCGCAACGGATACCGGCATGCCCGGCGCCATCTTTGAGAACATGCCAACATATTCTTTAACCGCACCCGCATCAGACAGAGGCGCTTCGGTACGGGGGTCAGCATAAAAAATGCTTGCGCCCAAAGTGCTATCAATCTGTGCATCTCGAGTGGCGGCATCCTGTTCGGCCCAGGCGGAAAAGAAATTCTCGACTGCTGTGTCCATTATCTAACTCCGTGAGAATGACGGGTAGCGAACCCGAAAATATGGTTTTCGATCAGGTGAATTTGAATGACCTGCTAAATATCGTCAATGTCATTTGGTGCAGTCGCTCCTTCGGGCACAGGCAATCCATCCACACCTATGAATGCTGTCCAGATCCCATTCCACGCGGCTTTATCAGCACTTTCAATCAGCTCAAGCAGTTCAATTTTTCTGTTCCTGAGGACTTCGGCGTTGGCCTCAAAGCCTGCTTCGAAGAGTTCAACACCCCCGCGTTCGCCCAGAGGGTGTAGTGAGGTAGGGGCGAAAAAACAATCTGCATCAGGGGCGAACAGCGCTAAACACCTGTCTGAACCGTACAACTCCGTTGTCCCGTCGCTGTATAGCTCGACATACTTCCTCATCGTATCAGCAGCCTGCCCCATATGTATCTCCTAAGTCCCGGCAACTAGGCCAGAAGTCTGGTTGAGTTTAACGCTATGGTCGGTGCTAAACCCACTTTTCCGGGTAGATCTTAATGATCTCAATGAGCGCACCATCCGGATCCTGGCTGGCCAGGCACATTCTGACAATGCCCGCATCCTGATTAAGCTCAATTCCGTGGTTCGCGGATAGGGATGGCTCAGAGCCTGTGGGTAGCGCTGGTGCTGCTATCCATGTTTCAGCCCTGACTTAACGACGCTGTATTCGTACGCCATCACTTAAGCGGTCGTTGGGATGTTGAACTATCCGATCGCCGACCTGCAAACCGCTGATGACTTCGACATCAAGATTTGAACTGTGGCCTATAGTGACCGGTGTTGTGTTTGCAACCCCATCATTGTCGACATACACAGCCCAACCGTTTTCATGTCTGAACAAGGCGGTCAATGGAACTGTTTTGACGGCGTCAGATTGCCACATCACGACTCGGACGTTCACACGAAAGGCATGCCCCAGCGACACATCATCTGCAGGCTCGTCGAGAAGGTCCATGACAACATTGACGCGCTGTTCTTCGATGCCCAACGCTGACGTCTTGGTAAAGGCAAATGGTTCGACCATTCTCACAAGCGCAAGTAGCACCTCATTGCCTCCCCAGCCGTCGATAATCACCTGCTGACCAGGTCGTATTTTCACGGCATCGTAGGACAGCATGTCGGCAACTATCTCCAGATCTTTAGGGTCACCGACTTCCATCAGTGGCGCGCCAGGGGTAACGATAGTTTCGCTTTTCTGCAGGATGCGTAAAACCCGCCCATCTACAGGTGAGCGCAGAGTGACACATGCGCAGGGTGATTGACTGGAGGCTGAGCCCGTTGGCGGCACGAGCCGCGCACGTGCGCGATTGAGCTCATAGTCCCGTACCTTGAGGTTACCCATGGCTGCTTCAACCGCTGCCTGGGTTGCCTGGGCGCCTCGCTCAGCATCATCTACTTTCTGCCGGGCGATGGTACCTTTTGCAAAGAGGTCATGGGCGCGTTTAACTTCAGCAGAGGCGAAGTCCCGTTCTGCTTTTGCCTGTTTCAGTTCAGCCAGGGCAACCTCGCGAGCGGCAGCGGCGGCATCCCGCAACGCCTCGCTTTCTGCCTGTGCACGAGGGTCAAGGAACTCTGCATCGCTGGGCTCAATTTCTGCAACCACGGTCTGGTTGGCAACAACCTGATCCCCTTCTTTTAATCTGGTGCGCAGCAGGCGGCCCTGCACCGGCGCTGAGATGGTGAAAATCTCTCTTGCTCGCGTTTTGCCCTCTTCATCAATGGTGACCCTCATTGGTCGTAGTTTGACTTCAACGATGTCAACCAGCTCGGCGCGAGGGCGGAACAGCATGAACATCGCAAGCACCAGCACAAGGCCGGGTACTAACCAGATCAACACACGTTTCGTGTTGACGTTAGTGGTGTTGGCTTTCTTGTTCGGTTCGGACATTTGTTATTCCCTGGTCTTTAATACGCTAATCAGGTTGAGCCGCGCAAGGCGACGTTCGATAAAAAATGCTGATGCGATTGCTGATCCGATTACAACCAGCATGCTGTAACCGTAGGTTGCTGGCGCAATAACCACCGGCAAGCGAAACAGTTCGTTGTTGAAACCCTGCGCCATATACTCTGCCAGCAACCAACCCAGCAGGCATCCGATGGGAAGCCCTAACAGCGTCAGCACAGCCGCTTCCCCAAACAACATGTAGGCAATTTCCGCTTTGGTGAATCCCAGCACGCGCAGGGTCGCCAGCTCTCGACCTCTCTCAGACAAAGAGATGCGCATGTTGTTGTAGAGCACGCCGAATGCCAACGTGGCAGCAAACGCGACATAGAAAAAGATCATGATCAGCATGGTTTCGCCGATGGTCTGATTAAATAGTTTAATCGCCGCGCGTTTCAGTACGACACCGGCAACAGCCGGAATATCTTTTAATTTGTTCAGCAGCAGGGGTTGCTGACTCTGGTCAAAAAGAGCCAATAGAAGGTTGGTTTGTTCAGGTTCGTGTAGCGCGCGGTTTAAGGGCTCTATGTTCATATAAACCGGGGTGCCTACCAGGGTCTCAAATACAGCAGCCACAGGAATGCTGAGTGTTGGACGCCGCCCCTGCAGGACTTCGACAATTACCGTGTCTCCCACCTGCACGCCCAGGAGGTCTGCCATCGCGGTAGACATAAGTAAACCTGCTGGTGGCAACGCAACACGACTACCGCTGACATCGTGCAGCACTTCGAGCTGGCTGTTTAGCGGCAACCCCAACAGCGCTTCGCGGCGCTGACGCCCATCAAAGTGCAGTCTTGTCGCTATCGCGCGATGGGCTTCAACTGCTTGCACGCCGGGTAACCGCATCAAACTGTTACCCACCTCAAACTTTTTGGATTCAACCAGGGCAACGGTCAGGTCCTGGCGTTGCTGAGTATTGAAGTAATCTGCAACGATGTATTCGATGGCATCCAGCCATTGCAGGCTGGTGACCAGAACCGCCACAGAGGCGGCTACGCCAAGGCTGGTCAGTAGGGTGCGTAACGGCCGACGTAGCACCTGCCGGAAAATAATCCGAGTGGGTTGGTCAATAAGTTTCAGCAGTTGAGACAATCCAAACGTGTGATGTCGAAAAGGTGGAGGCGATGAAGGTCGCATGGCTTCTGCAGGTGGTAACAAAGCAGCGTACCGGGCGGCACCGACGGCGCCAAACAAAGCCGTAGTGATGCTGATAAAGCCGGAAAGAAGATAAATATTCACGTTCGGGGCATAAACCAGCAGAGGAAAGCGAAAGAAGTCTGCATACATGCTGGTCATCAGGTGGCCCAACCAGAAACCCAGCAGCCAGCCAAGCAGCACGCCCAGGCCGCTGATGACAATGACAAATTTTGTATAGTGCCAGGCCATCGTGGCGTTGCTGTAGCCAAAGGCTTTAAGCAGGCCGATTTCGGCGCGCTCAATATAGACCAGGCGTGCCAGCACCATGTTTGTCAGAAATGCGGCCACTGCCAGGAAAATGGGCGGTAAAATGCTTGCAATGCTGCGCAGCTGTGCAATTTCATTCATTACAAACCAGTTTGAAACCTGGTCAGCCCGTGCGATAGCGCCGGTACCACCGTAGTTTTCTAACAATAAGTCGATGCTGCTCAATGCCTGCGGAAGTGAAGCATCAGGCCAAAGACTCACTGCCACGTTATTAAACGCGTGCTCAAGGTCAAATGCTGCAGCGAGCGCCGCTTCATCGAGGCGCCGGTGGACACGACCATCGGCTAGC
>CBDUMB010000323.1:0-4444 GCA_965368205.1 uncultured Pseudomonadaceae bacterium
TCAGTAACCCTAACAACCCCATGTTTTTTGTGACCAATTTCAATGATGCCGAGCGCAGGTTGCTGGGTGTGTATCTCGAGCGCGAACTGGCGCTGTCAGATGACTGGGTGGCGGAGTTGGGCCTGCGCTATAACCGTGTGACCAGTGACAGTGACGTGGTGAATGCAACCCCTGCGATGATGGGTATGCCGCCAGCGGTGGCTTTGCGCGACAGCTTTAACGCCGCAGATCGTGAACAGCGTGACAACAATATCGATTGGGTAGCCAAACTGCGCTATCGCTATACCGACAATATGGACCTGTATGCAGGTTTGTCCCGCAAGACACGTTCGCCAGCTTATCAGGAGCGCTATTTGTGGCTGCCCCTGATGGCCACCGCGGGCCTGGCTGATGGTAGAACCTATACCGGCAACATTGACCTCGACCCTGAGGTAGCCCATGAAATCGAACTCGGCTTCGATTGGGCCGGGCAGCGTCTGCAGGTGTCACCGCGCGTATTTTACAAACGTGTGGATGACTACATTCAAGGCACGGCCAGCACCAATACGGCAGCACTGATGTTTGTGCAGATGATGAACAACGCCAATGGCACCGATAATCCCGCGCCGCTGGAGTTCAATAATGTTGACGCTGAGTTTTATGGTATCGACATGGATTGGTCGTATCAGCTGAACAATCAGTGGTCCCTTGAAGGGGTTGTCAATCTTGTGCGTGGTGAGCGCCGCGATGTAGAGGATGATCTTTATCGCGTTGCCGCGCCTAATGGATTTGTGGGCGTGCACTATACCCGGCCCAGGTGGCATGTTGGTGTCGAAAGCTTCTGGGCCGCTGGCCAGAACCGAACCTCGCAGATCAACGGCGAACCCCCAAGTTCAGGTTATGCCCTGTTGAATCTGCAGGGGGACATCACGCTGGCCCAGGGTATGCGTCTGGGTTTTGGGGTGGATAACGTGTTTGATCGAAATTACGCTGATCATCTTAGCGGCATCAATCGCGTTCGCGCTAACCCGGACCTGGCCACCGGTGAACGGCTGCCCGGTTACGGTCGAAACTTTTTTGCCCGCATCGATTATAGTTGGTAGTCGAAACAGCGCAGTAGAAGGAAACCCATGAGCGTAATGTCTAATGACGAGTTGATGCATCCTGTCGGTGATGACCCGGCCTGGAGCGAAAGTTACTACTTTAACTTCGTTGACCCGGATTCCAAGCTGGCCATCTTCACCCGCATGGGTTTTCGTCCTGGCAGCGGCTGGGCAGATGCGCTGCATGTTGTGTATCTGCCGGGCAGGCGCGTGGCGTTTACCTACGGGCGGCGTGACATCGGTTCCGATCTGTCTGTTTATGACGGTGATCTGTGTGCCGGGGATTTGCGCCTGACCTGTGTAGAACCTCATGCCCAATGGCGGCTCGAATATGATGGTCCTGCCCAGGACATCGCTGACGCGGAGATCCTCCTGGAGCGTCGTAAGCAGCGCCCCGAAGGCTGGTTTGTGCCGGCGACCCTGCAGATGGACCTCACATTTGACTGTCTGACCCAGCCTCACTTCGCGGCGCGTGGTGCCCACGGTCACTTTGAGCAGAGTGGACGCGTGACAGGTCAGATCAAACTCCAGGACGAGAGCTGGGACGTGCAGGGGTATGGCGTGCGCGATAAAAGCTGGGGTCCCCGGGATTGGGGGGGTGGCAATCGGTCTGAAGCAGCTGCAGAAAAGTCTGTAGAGGTTCCACCAACCCAGGGTCCGACACCTTTTGTGAACTGGTTTTCGATGAATTTTGGTGCGGATGCTGCGCTGGGTGGTTCCTGCTTCAGAGATGCTGATGGTCAGATGAGAGGCGCGGGCTGGTTGCAGCGCGGTGGCGAGACCGTTGATCTGGTTGACGTGGTTATTGAGTCGACTTACCAGGAAGATTCAATTCTGCATAGCGGCGTTTTCTTAAAGGCCAGCACAAGCTCTGGAGAGAAGGTTGAGATCGAAGGTCGGGTGTTAAATGTGTGCCCGACCAAGATTGCGATGCCCGGTGGCGCCACCTTTGTAAACGAAGGTCTGGCAGAATTCAGCTGGAACGGACAAACCGGATACGGCATCGCCGAACATTGGCATGCAGTAGACCTGGGTTAAACCACGGCCTACTGCAGTTGACGGACGTGCTGTGTCAGGGCTTGCGGAACAGCAGGGTGAAACGGTCGGTATTACCGCTGACGCTGCGACGACCCACTTCGTAAATCAGCTCGTCATCAAAGCGGTAGTGAAGGTCGGAATAGTCGACAAACTCAAAACCGGCAGCTTCAATTTCCTTGATGGCCTGCACCGGGTCCATACGACGCCAGTTTTCACTGTTATCACTCTGCATGTGGCGTCGGGTGTGATCTACAACACCATATAACCCACCAGACTTGAGCACGCGGAAGACTTCTTTGTTGAGAATGTCGCGGGTGTCTTCAGTCAGGTTGTGCAGGTTGCGGAACGTTAACACCAGGTCGATGTCCTTGGTATCCAGGGTCATGGCACTGAGGGCGAAGCGGCGGCTGCCTTCCGGGCGTGAAAACGAAGACATATCGACGTCCAGCACTTCAACATCGGTTAAGGTGCCCGCTTCGATCTGAGCAGCAACATTCTGCGTGCCGATGGCCACCAGCAGCTGACCTTTTTCCGCCAGGGTGGGGGCTAGAATTTTGCTGTACCAGCCGCCTCCAGGGAGCAGTTCGAGCACGCGCATGTCTTCTTCGAGACCGAAGAACTTGAGCGTTTCAAGGGGTTTGCGATTGGCATCCCGGGCTTTTTCCGCGTCGCTGCGACTGTCACTGGCGATGGCGGCTTTCAGTTTTTCTTCGACGTCTGCGAAAGCAGATCCTGCGCTGAGGCTCAGCGCCAGCGCGATAACGACACAGGAAACAAGGTGTTGCATAACATATCCTTTGGTTTTGCTTCAGTTTGAACTGAAGTCATCCTACACGTTTGTCGATACAGACGAAAAGCTTAAGCAGGTGTGCCGCTTGCGCTCTGTGTCGTGCATCCCCGGTCTACCAGCGTGTCTGGCAGCTCATACCCCCATCAACCACCAGATTAGCCCCGCTGATCCAGCGCGAAGCCTCGCTGAGCAGGAATAAAGCTGCGTCTGCAATATCATCCCCCTCACCGAGGCGTGTCAGGGGTGCCTTCTGCTGCCAGCGCTGCACACCTTCGGGCCAGGATTGCTCAATGCCGTTACGATGCACAAGTCCGGGGGAGATGGTGTTACAACGCACATTCTGCCCACCGTATTCCAGTGCAAAACTGCGGGTCAACATGTTCACACCGGCTTTGCTGGTGGCATAGTGGCCGTGACCGGGTGCGCCATCGCTGCCTTCAATGGACGATATATTCACAACCCGGGTTACTGGAAAGCGGGCACAGGCTTGTTGGGTTAAGTAAAACACGGCGTCCAGATTGGTTTGCGTTGTGTGCTGCCACTGTTCAAGCGAAAGATCGGCCAGCCCGGCGACTGACTGATCAGCAGCGTTGTTGACCAGGGCAGTGAGCGTCATCTTCTGGCTGTCGATTGTGTCCAGCATTTGATTAATCTGGTCTGCATCTGTCAGGTCAGCGCGGACGGCGATGGCCTTTGCCCCCAGGGTTGTCAGCAGCGACTCAAAGTCCGGTGACCTGGTGCGATGGTGTAACACAACGGTTGCGCCAGCTTCTACCAGGCGGGCAGCGGTAGCGCGCCCAATGGTGCCCGCCGCGCCGGTGATCAGTACACACTGTCCGTTCAGGTCGAGTAGCTTGTCTACGGATGGGGTCATGAGGTTTCCTATGTTGTCAGCTTGCGAGTGTGCGTAGAATCCAGTTTATAGTTTTAAGGTGCGGGTAGGGTATGGGGGATTTTGCAGGTCTGGTGCCGGCGGCATCGCAGGGTCAGATGGCTGAGCGCTTCTATACCCCGCAAGCGCCTCAGGTTTCTCTGGCACTGTGCAGTGTGGCCCCGGGCATCACTACCCAGCTACACAGCCTGACCGTGGAAGAGCGTTACATCATTACCCAGGGCAGCGGAGTGATGGAGCTGGCCGAGTCGGAGACCTTTCTCGTTAACGTTGGAGATGTTGTTATCATTCCTGCAGGTGTTGCCCAGCGCATCCGCAATGTGCTCGACGAGGATCTGAATTTTTTATGTGTCTGCACGCCAAGATTCCAACCTGAACATTACCGGGTATTGGAAACCGAGCAGACCCAGCCACTGGACATTGTATTGTGATGGATTTCATTCGGGTGCCAATTGCGGTGGTTGTCATCCTGTTTATCTGCTGGCTGATGTCTGATAACCGTGCGCGTGTGCCCTGGCGTCTGGTATTTATCGGGCTGGCCATGCAATTCACGTTTGCCCTGCTGGTGTTAGGATCCTCCATTGGTCAGCAGGTGTTGAGGGCCATAAGTGATGGCGTGACTCAGGTGGTGGCCTCTTCTGC
>CBDUMB010000324.1:0-4431 GCA_965368205.1 uncultured Pseudomonadaceae bacterium
AAGAGCGATAGCAGATTAGAAAGCGGTTACTGCGCTTCGGCGGCTACGGAGCTCTTTAGCCATTCAACCAGCCTGGCATTCACAACATCTGGCTGTTCCTGAGCCATCCAGTGACCACTGTCTACAACATGTTCCGTCAGGCGACTACATTTTGCTCGCATGGGCTCAGCCAATGTCGATGTCATGGTCTCACAGGTGGTGTCATACCGACCATGCAGAAACAAAACCGGCATTTCCAGATGCGTATTCACCGCTTGGGCGGTGTAGATCGCATTAGCCGCGTGATTCATGTACCAGCTATCGGGACCAAAAAAGCTGTTCTCCCGCAGATGAAGCGCATAGGTTTGCAGCTCTTCTTCACTGATCACCGAATCGTCTCTGGGCACATCCGGAACCTCGCCGCCATCAAACCAGCCGTTATGCTGGCGCACATATGCTGTCACTGAAGGCACGCCCAGATTATCGGGGTCACCCGCGCGGAAGAGCGCTTTTGCGACTTTGTCAGGTGCGGAATCAAAGGTTGCCGTGGCCTCATCAAAATGTTCTTCGTAGAAGCGCATATATTCCCACTGTCCAGCGGGATACTGCGCCAGCGGATATATCCCGCGATCTACATGAGGCAGGAATCCATCCCAACCATGCTCAAGGGTGTCATAGGGCACGCAGAGGTTTGCCACAGCCGCGCATTTGTCTGGATGATGACGCGCCAGACTCCAAACCACAGGGCTACCCCAGTCATGGCCGACCCAGATCGCCTGGGTTTTGCCAAGCCCATCCAGTAACTCAAGCATATCCTGCACAGATTCGCGCAGGGCGTAGTCTTCATGTCTGTCGTAAAGGCTTGATCGTCCGTAGCCCCGCATGTCAGGTGCCACAGCATAGTAGCCGAGGGATGCAACCACAGGCAGCTGGTGACGCCAACTGAGCGATAACTCGGGCCAGCCATGTACAAAGATCACCGCGGGATCCGCAGGATTACCGGCATGCAGATAACCAGTGGTATGGCGTGGGCTTGAGAATGAGCCGGTCTTTATGGGACTGGACATGGGATGTTTACCTGCTGCTAGCGACTACGAAGGTCTTTTCTCAGTATCTTTCCAGACGCACTTTTTGGTATTACATCGATCACCTCAAGCTGTCTGATCTGTTTGTAACTCACCAGATTTTCGCTGACCAGGGCCTGTATTTCTTCAAGGGTAATCGTTTCACCTGGCGGGGTAGTGACAAACGCTTTAGGGATCTCGCCTGCTTCGTCATCAGGAATGCCAATCACGGCTACGTCTGCAACTTTCGGGTGTGTGATCAGAAGCGCTTCAAGCTCCGCTGGAGCCACCTGGAAGCCTTTGAATTTAATCAGCTCTTTCATGCGGTCAACAATAGACATGTGTCCATGTTCATCGATGATCGCTATGTCACCAGTATGTAGCCACCCGTCTGAGTCAATGGTCTCCGCTGTTGCTGTTGGATTGTTAAGGTATCCAGTCATCACCTGAGGTCCACGTACCCAGAGTTCACCACGCTCACCAACAGGTTGGTCTTCTCCCGTATTGGGATCAACAATGCGACTCTCGGTATTGGAGATGGTCACACCACTGGTGCCTGGACGATAATCACCTTCTGGGGTTGAGTGGCTCACCGGGCTGAGCTCGGTCATGCCGAAGCCCTGCACCACTTCACAACCGAGGCGGGCTGCAGCCTGGGCGGCCAGTTCTGCACCCAGTGGCGCCGCACCAGAAAACACCTGTTTGATGGAGGAAGTATCATAATCATCAACAATCGGCGCGTTTGCCAGACCCAGAACAATTGGGGGGACGGCAAAGAATCTTGTGATCTTCAGATCCTGAACTGCCTGTAACGCTTCAACCATGTCGAATCGAGGCATGGTGACTGTTGTAACACCGTTGCTGAGCAACCCATTCATCAACACCTGCAGGCCGTAGATATGGAAAAATGGTAGCGCCGCCAGCGCAACTTCGTTGTCCTTATAGCGAATCGCGTGCTTACACTGTTCAATGTTAGCCACCAGATTCCGATGCGACAGCATGACGCCTTTCGGCAGACCTGTCGTGCCGGAGGAGTAAGGCAACACCACGGTGTGGGTTGCCACATCAACCGGCACCTGTTCAATTGGCGCACCAAACACGTCAACCAAAGATGTTGTTCCAGGTACCGCATCTCCAATCACAATCACCTCAGACACCTGCGTGCCTTCAACCGCCGCCAGCGCTGTCTCGGCAAACATAGGCACAGTGACCAATATGGATGCGCCCGAATCATTTAGCTGGTGCCTGACTTCCTGGGGACCGTAGGTTGGGTTGATGGTGCTCACCGCGGCGCCGGCAACCGCCACGCCATGAAAAACAACCGCATATTCCGGCAGGTTCGGCGCCATCAAACCAACAACGCTACCCGGAGCAACCCCTCGCGCGGCCATGCCACCGGCCAGCGAAAATATGGCGTCGCTGAGCTCTGCGAAGGTGTAAACGCTGGTGCCAGCGGTATCGCGAATGGCAACCTGGTTCGCAAGCTCTTCTGCTCTGCGCAGCACGTGCGCAGTGATCGTTACATCAGGGATCTCAACATCGGGCAGCGGGCTTGAGTGAATAATTTTAGGCATAAGTCATCCGTCTTTTTAAGGCATGCAATTGGGAGGCGACTAATTTAATGGATATTCATCGCAACAGCGAGAGCTATCCAAGCTGTTTGGACAAAGCAGCCAGCTGGAAAAACAACACCCGCATCCTGCTTTACCTTACATCGGTAAAACGGTTTTGGTTCTGCTACAGTCAGACCCATCCTGGGGGGGAGAATCGACATTGGCAGATGAAACAGGCCGCGGCCTGCACACGGCTCAGCCGTTCTGGAAATCCAGATACACCATCATTCTGATGTGCTTTGCAGCGACCTTCGTCTGCTACATTGATCGGGTAAATATTTCGGTCGCCATTATTCCTATGGCCCAGGATCTCGGCTGGGACGTCGCCACCCAGGGCGCTGTTCTGTCCTCGTTCTATATCGGTTATTTACTGATGCAGATAGGCGGTGGCCGTTTAGCTGACAGATTTGGCGGCAAACTGATTCTCGGTTTAGGCGTGCTTATCTGGTCGGTATTCACCATCATCACCCCTGCTGCAGCCTTCATGGGTTTAAGCGCATTGTTTCTTGCCCGCATTGGCATGGGGCTCGGTGAGGCGGTCACGTTCCCATCTGTCTACAGTTTGATAACCCGCTGGTTTCCAACGGACGAAAAATCAAAAGCCATTGCCTTGAATGCCAGCGGCATACCTATTGGTACCGTGTTTGCTCTCATTGTGACGCCATTGATCGTCCTGCATTTAGGCTGGGAGTGGGCGTTCTACCTGTTTGGCGCAATTGGCATACTCTGGTATATCGCATGGCAACGCCTGGTCACCACGCTGCCTCAGAATCATCCCGGTATCAGCTCAGCAGAGCTTGCGCACCTGGAGAACAATGCACCGGCATCCGGCACCGCCACGGAATCGCCCAGTATCCGAGAATTCCTCAGGAACAAACCCTTGTGGGCGATTATCGTCGCGCATTTCTGCAATAACTGGACACTGTATGTGATCCTGTCCTGGCTGCCAAAGTATGTGAATGAGGGCTTAGGTGTTTCGTTTGCGGCAGTGGGCCTGGTTTCGATGCTGCCACATATCACCTCCTTCTTCTGCCTGAATATTGCCGGCTCTCTCGCCGACAGAATGATTCGTCAGGGCATGGACGTGACCTATGTGCGCAAACTGATGCAGACGGTAGCATTTGGTGGACTGGCGATCTGTTTGTTTCTGATCACCACCGTCGATAACGTCTGGGCGGCCATCGGCATATTGTGTTTAGGTAAAGTGTTCTCTGCGGCCGGTGTGGGTGGGCACAGTGTGAACCATATGGATATCGGTCCGCGCTATGCGGGATCGCTGATGGGTATCACCAATACTGCCGGCACCATCCCAGGCATTGTGGGCGTCTACGTTTCCGGTTTGATTCTTGAGTTTACCGGATCCTGGGATCTGGTTTTCCAGGTGACCGCCGGTGTCACATTGTTCGGAATGATTTTCTATCTACTGTTTGCCAGCGGCGAGAAACAGTTCGATTAGGTACAACGGTTAGGCCTAGGCGTCTGACCCATACTGGTTCACTTGCTCAATGTATCTCGCAATACGGTCTTCAGACAGAAAGGATGCCGCAAAACTGTTTCTGGCTAACTGCAATGCCTGTTCTCGATTCAGGCCAAGCTCCGCTTCCATGGCGATGAAGTTTTCATTCATATACCCGCCAAAATAGGCTGGATCATCTGAGTTCACAGTCACGCACACGCCATCGTCCAGGAGTTTGAGAATATTGTGGTCTGCCATGCGCTCGAATACGCGCAGGCGCACATTGGATAGTGGGCATACCGTTAACGGTATCTGTTCA
>CBDUMB010000325.1:0-4424 GCA_965368205.1 uncultured Pseudomonadaceae bacterium
GTCCTGGTCTGTGCCGCTGCTTTTTCTGGCATTGTTTATTCACGGAACCAGTGGACCATTTATGGGGTTGGTTGCGATTCATGAGCTGCAGCATCGAACGGTTTTCCGCACGCGCGCCTTAAACGAAATATTTGAGAAAGTTTACGCATTCCTCAGTTGGTCAGATTACATCTGGTATCAGGAGAGTCATCGCCGACATCATCTCACGACGTGCCAGCATGGGACGGATGGTGAAATTGAGCTGCCGCAAAGATTTAACGTGCGCCGCGCTGCATTCTGGTTGAGTCTGTTTGGCTGGTACCCACGTGCTACCTGGGCGCGATTAAAGCAAACCTGGCGTCACGCACGGGGCGATATTCGGGGGCATTGGTATCAGTATGTACTGCCAGCCGAGGATACCCGATTGCGCCAGCGACATCGTAACTGGGCGAGGAGTCTGCTGGTCGGGCACCTGACGCTAGCCGCTATATTCATAGCCACAGGACATTGGTTTCTGATTGTTGTCTTTACCTTTGGCACACAATATTGCGCCTGGCTCGGTTTCGCGACAGGCATTCCTCAGCACTTTGGCATGCAGCCAGACGTACCCGACTTTCGCCTTAACACGCGTACGTACACGTGTTCGCCAATTGTTGGATTCTATTACTGGAATATGCAATATCATGTTGAGCATCACATGTATCCTGCAGTGCCGTTCTATAATCTGCCGAAGCTGCGTGTGGCTCTGGAACATGATCTGCCAGCCGCAACACATGGTCTGCTGCCAACCTGGCGTTCGATCATCCACGACAGTGAGCCTGGGGCCTTTTATCCGGAACAGGCGGGCTAAACGGATTAACGCAACACGTGCAGAAAATGCAGATGCTTTTCGTACTGTTCCAACAGGTCGTGTAGTACCTGTTCAGCTGTCCAGCCCATCACATCGTAATCCTGGCTGCCTTCGTTTAAATGAACCTCGGCCCGATAATAAGTGCCGCTGGCTTGCTCTCCTTCTGCCAGCAGCGCATCCGTTGGCATTGCATGCTGATGGGTGCGTACCTGATAAATGAAATCAATTTCATCGCCGTGCAGCACGCTCAGCGTTGCAAATTTGGCGTCCGCGTCGAGTTCCACTCTAGTTTCCAGGCCATGGCTGCTCAGCTCCTTTGAAAAATCGACCATCGCTTTGTTCACAACCGTGCTGATGAAGTCGCCAACATCGGGTTGTTTGGGGTAGTGCAGCAGGTTGTTGAGGCGCGTCTTCCAGTCCGTTGAATTTGCACCGCCGGTGGGTGCCATTATCGTCAGCAACTGAGTCTGTCGTTTGGCGTGGTCTATAGACAAGGCCCGAACAAAACCCCAGATCGCTGCGAGAATGGCCAGAGAAAAGGGTAGCGCGCTGGCAATTGCAGCGGTTTGCAGCGCTGATAAGCCGCCTGCCAACAGCAGGACCATGGCAGACAGGCCAATCATGGCCATCCAGAAAATCCGACGCGGCAGAGGGGTATCGTCTCTGCCGTTGGATGACAGCATGTTAAGCACCATGGCGCCCGAGTCTGCAGATGTGATGAAAAAGACCATCACCATCACGATAGCCAGACCGGTAAGTACTTCGGAAAACGGGAAGCTTTCCAGAAATTTGAATAACGCTACAGATTCATCCTGTTGGACCGCAAGCGCCAGCGCCTGCGCATCCTGATGCAGGATAAGTTCAATGGCTGAATTACCAAACACAGTCATCCACAGCAGGGTGAACAGGGTAGGCCCGGCCAGCGCGCCAATCACAAACTCTCGCAGTGTGCGTCCTCTGGAAATACGGGCAATAAACAAACCTACAAAAGGTGCCCAGCTGATCCACCAGCCCCAATAGAATATGGTCCAACCGCCGAGCCAGTCTGTCGGCTCGTATGCGTACAGGTTAAATGTTTTGCCAACGATATCTGCCAGGTAGTCTCCGGTGTTCTGCATGAACATCTGCAGCAGAAATACGGTTGGACCCAGGAGCAGAATGCCGATCAGCAGTGCAACAGCCAGGATCATGTTTATCTCGGAGAGACGCTTGATGCCGGCGTCCAGGCCCATTACTACAGATATTGTGGCCAGGATTGTTGTCACGACAATAAGAATGACCTGAACGGTTGCGTTTTTTGGAACGTCGAACAGAAAGTTCAAGCCGGAGTTGATCTGCTCAACACCGAAGCCGAGTGAGGTGGCCACACCAAACGTTGTGCTGAGAATGGCAAAAACGTCGACGGCGGTGCCGATAGGGCCGTATATGCGTTCGCCGATCAATGGGTACAGCGCTGAGCGTAATGTCAGCGGCAAGCCGTGTCTGAAACCGAAATAAGCGAGAATCACAGCCACAATGGCATAGATTGCCCAGGCATGCAGACCCCAATGAAAAAACGTCAGTTTCATGGCTTCTTTGGCTGCCTCAACCGTGCCGCCATCACCAGAGGGTGGATTGAGAAAATGCATTACCGGCTCTGCGACGCCAAAGAACATCAGTCCGATACCCATGCCAGCGGCAAACAGCATTGCAAACCAGGATGTCAGGGAATAATCAGGTTCCGCATGATCCGGACCTAACTTGATGTCTCCAAAGCGGGTCAACGCGATGGCAAAGGAGCTGACCAGGATAATGGCAACCACCAGGACGTAGTACCAGCTGCCGTTCACAATAATGGCACGCTGCATGTTGCCAAACAGCTCATTGGCAAAATCCGGCGCCAGAGCTGATCCGCCGATAATCAGGGTCAACAAGCTGGCGGATATATAGAAAACGGGCGCGTTGAGTGGCGCCGGAGAAGTCTGCGTATCCTGGGTGTCTTCGGTATTGTTCATGGTCAGCTGAGCAGCTCCGTGCCAAGTGTGGACTTCAGGGTGTCAAGCCAGGGTTCAAAGTGTTGCCACTGCTCAACACTGTCTCGAAATATCGGCTGCCGCACCTGTTCGGAACTGGGGGTGCGCACATTGCGCTCGGTTTCATAATAGGTCAGGCAGGCAGGCTCAAATTCCAGGCCACAGAAATCCAGCATGCGGTGAACTTCGCGTTCGAGGTTTTCGACAACATCTTCATGATTTACGCGTAGAACGTTGCCGGGTAAGACGTCGTCCCAGTGCTGCATAAGGTGTACGTAGTCTTTGTAGTATTGGCCGATGTCCTGCAGGTCATAAGAAAATTCCTGTCCCTCGGCAAACAGCTGTTTGAACCCGCTGAAGCAGCATCCCATTGCGCTGCGCCGGGCATCAATAATTTTTGCATTTGGCAGAATCAGTTTGATCAGCCCTATATGGCGAAAGTTATTGGGCATTTTGTCGATGAACAATGGCGCGCCCTGACGGTGTATGCGCGTATCTTCAATATACTCTTTGCCAAAGGCATGGAGTTCTTCAGGGGTAAGATCGGCAAGTACATCAGGATAGCCGCTATGGTTCTTACTTTGACGTCTGCGCAGGCGCTGAGACAGAGACAGAATGTTAGGCAGTTCAAGGGTGCCGTCGATCTGGCTGTGGGAAGACAGTATCTGTTCTAAAAGTGTAGAGCCGGCGCGCGGTAAGCCGAGAATAAAAATTGGGTCTGGTGCTGCGTAGCCGTGTCCCTGGTGACGAGAAAAGAGATCTGCGGAACAGACTCTGATGGTGTCGTCGATTTCATCCCGCATGCGCTCTGCATCGTATCGGCTGTGCGCTTTTTTCAGTTGGTTGCCGCGTGCGTAGTGTTCAAATGCTTTCTGGTATGCCTGCTGGTCTTCATAGGCTTTGCCAAGCGCAAAGTTAAGGTAGATTCGATCCATGTAACCCATATTGCTGTTCTGCGCCTGCAGGTGCATCAACCCGAGCTCTTCGTCAGTGAACCGGTAGGTTTTAAGGTTCGCTAACGAATAGTAGGCTTCGCCATGCGCTGGATTGTGTTCTACAACGCAGCGATAGGCTTCTACAGCTTCAGCACTGCGGCCGCAGGTTTTCAGTGCGTGACCTTTGGTGGTTAAAGTGGCTGCATCGAAAGGTACCTGCTGCAGCACTTCATCCAGGTAATCAAGCGCGGTTTCGTACTCGCCCGTCTGCATATACTCAATAGCGCAAAGCGAACGGAATTGAGGGTTCTGTGGGTCTGATTTAAGAAGTATCTGCGCCTGCTCGAGTGCGGCTGTAAATTTCTGTCGTTTGCGCAGAATCTGCACGTAGTCCATGCGCGCGGGGGTGTACTCCGGTTCAAAAGCCACCGCGCTCTCCAGCAGAAATTCTGCGTCTTCCAGAACCCCTAAACGCGTGCCGATTTCTGCCAGCTCACGCATGCCATCAACATTGCGAGGGTTCTGCTGTAGAAAAGCACGGCAGATTTCTTCAGCTTTCAGCAGTTTGTTTTGAGCTGCTAACTCTTTGGCGACGCGCAGGGGTTGGGGTAACTTCAGGAGTTGTTCAAGCTGGGTCTGGACACGAAT
>CBDUMB010000326.1:0-4407 GCA_965368205.1 uncultured Pseudomonadaceae bacterium
TGGAACGGATCAAAAAACACGGTCGCGAAGGTTTCTATGCCGGCAAAACAGCTGATCTGCTGGTTGCAGAAATGCAGGCCAACGGCGGTCTGATTACCCATGAAGATCTTAAGAGCTACCGCTCTGTCTGGCGTGAGCCTGTGCGGGGGACCTACCGGGGGCATGACATTGTCTCCATGCCACCACCCTCGTCGGGTGGTGTGCTGGTGGTGCAGATGCTGAATATGCTTGAGAGCCAGGATATTAAGGGCAACGGATTTGGCAGCGCCGCCAGCATTCACGCCATGATTGAAGCAGAACGCCGGGCCTATGCAGATCGCGCTGAATATCTGGGTGATCCGGACTTTTATCCGGTGCCGGTAAAAACCTTAACCAGCAAGAGTTACGCGGCTCAGCGTTTTGCTGATTTCAATCCTAAAGAAGCCAGTCTCAGTAGTGATATCGGTGCGGGTGTGATCCTGGTGGAAAGCCCGGAAACAACGCATGCCTCTTTTATCGACGCAGCGGGCAATGCGGTCGCTTACACCACTACCCTGAATCTGTCTTACGGCGCCAAAATGGTAGCGGCTGGCACCGGCGTACTGCTCAACAACGAAATGGATGATTTCTCTGCAAAAGAAGACACGCCGAATTTTTATGGGCTGCTGGGTCGGCGTGCCAACGCCATTGAGCCAGGCAAACGCATGTTGAGCTCCATGACGCCCACCATAGTCCTCAAAGATGGCAAGCCGCTGCTGGTCACCGGTTCGCCTGGCGGCAGCACCATCATCACCACAACACTGCAGGTGATCCTTAACGTAGTTGATCATGGCATGGATGTCGCGGACGCCGTCGGCAGCCCACGTTTTCATCATCAATGGCAGCCACCTCGCGTGGTTGTGGAGCAGCGTGGTTTTTCACCCGATACCCAAAGTCTGCTGGAAGCCATGGGCCACACCGAACTGGTACCCATTCCCAGCTTCCTCGGTCGCGGAATTGGCGATGCCAACTCTGTAATGATGGACGAAAAAGGGCTCTATGGCGCCGCTGATCCGCGTAATGCTGGGGCCGCAATCGGAGTGCCACCAAGCCTCTGATAAATATAGCCATTTGCGTTATGCTGAGCCGGTCTTGCGCTGAAACTGGGGAGAGTTTATGCGTGAAAAATTCTGGCTCGATCTCTGGCAGAAAAACGAAATTGGTTTCCATCAGCCAGCGCATAACGAGCTGCTGCTGCAATACTGGTCTGAACTGGCGTTGCCGCCAGGTGCTGAGGTTTTTGTGCCGATGTGCGGCAAGTCTCTGGATATGCGCTGGTTTGAGGCGCAAGGGTATCCAGTTGTTGGCGTAGAGCTGGCCCGCCTGGCGGTTGCCGGTTTTTTTGCGGAAGGTAACGAAACACCGGAAGTGGGCTCGGTAGAGCGGTTTGAGCGCTCAATTGGTCGCGGCGCGACGATCTATCAAGGCGATTTTTTTGATCTCACAGCGCCGCTGTTGAGTAACGTCCAGGGTCTGTTTGATCGTGGTGCTCTGGTGGCGCTGCCGCCGGACATGCGCTTTCGCTACGTGGATCACCTGCTACGGATCGTGCCCGATGGCACGCGTATGTTGTTGATTACCTTCGAATATGATCAGGACCTGGTGTCAGGCCCTCCACATGCGGTGGACTTTGATGAAGTTGAATCTCTGTATGGTGGTCGCTGCGAAGTGGCGTTGCTGGACACGTTTGTGACCAGCTCTCTGCCGAAGCGTTTTGCCGACAGCCGCGTACCTCAGGCGGCCGAAAGTGTATATCGCATTATCAAAGAAGAGTAGTCATCTGCTGGCTTACTCCATCTTGCCGTAGTCCACTGCCAGCCAACGCTTCGGCGTGATAGATACAGTGATCTGACCCTCGACACCGCTGTTATCTGCGTAGGCTTTACCTTGGCTTTCTCCCAGATAACGTATGGCCATTGCGGTCAGGGATTCCATGTCAGCCGGTTGAATGGCAGTCACTTCACCTTCGATGCTGACGTATTTATACGGCAGGCTTTCTGCTTGTGCCGCCAGGCTGACGCGACTGCCCAACTGCAGAAGCTTGCCTTTGCGCGAACTGCTGCCAGTAATCACCTGGACGTCTCCACCGGGCTCATAGCTGTACCAGATCGGCACGGTTAAAGGTCCTCGATCGCGTTCGTTGATGCCTATTACACCAACGTGTAACTCGGCAAGGAATTGCTGTTTCTCTTCTGTAGTCATGGTGGTCATTGGAACTCCTGGTGGCGCATCACAGGTCCGAACAGAAAGTGATTGGGCCTAACTAATTTATTTCAAGATCTTGGAAGTGCGATTAACACCACCATCAATGTTATGTGGGTAAAGGTTGATACAAAGGAGTAAATCATGAACCTAGTACGATGGACACCATTTGGCGAGTTTGATCATCTGGTCCGTTCTCTGGAGCAGTCCCAATCACCGGTGCGCCGGGCAGATTGGTTGCCGTTGGTAGATATCCGCGAATCTGCAGAAAGCTATCACATTGATGTGGAAGTGCCAGCAGTGGCCTCAGAGGATCTCTCTGTGACAGTCGCTGAGGGTGTATTGCGTGTAAGTGGAGAACGGCGTTCAGCAGTGTCTGATGATGGCCATAACCGCACTCATCGCACTGAACGCCGCTATGGTCGCTTCGAACGCAGTTTCAGTCTGCCTGAGGACGCGGATCCGGAAGCGATTTCTGCCGAAAGTCGAGATGGCGTGCTCTACCTGAGTATTGCTAAACGTGTACCGGAAGTCGCGAAAAAGATAGATGTGAAGGTCAGCTGACAACGCGCTAAACTGATTCTGCGATAATGCAATAGCAACGCCGCCAGGGTTAAACCGGCGGCGTTTCGTTTGTCTGTTAGAACATCGAACGGTAGCTGCAGGCTGATTCTGGCGAGCGCATATGGTTTGGACAAAAGACTCAGTTCGTACGGTTATCTTTGAGGCGGGCACCCCTGCTGGCAAAGCCTTTGATATGGTCATCATAGTGCTGATCCTGCTGAGTGTTGGCGCCATCATGCTCGACAGCGTTGATGAAATTAACGTCGCTTATGGCGACTGGTTGTACATTGCAGAATGGGTGTTCACGCTGCTCTTTACCGTGGAATATGCCTTACGTTTGTGGTGTATCCAGAACACCTGGCGCTACGCCCGCAGTTTTTACGGCGTTATCGATCTCATCTGTATTTTGCCCACCTATCTGAGCTTGTGGTTGGCCGGGTCGCAGTATTTTCTGGTCATCCGGGTGCTGCGGGTACTGCGTATTTTCCGCGTGTTACGCATGGTGCGCTATGTAGGGGAGGCTGAGCTGATTACCCAGGCGCTGGTGGCATCCCGCCGTAAGATCACAGTGTTTGTCGCCTCTGTGCTCTGTCTGGTCGTGATATTCGGTTCTTTTATGTACCTTATTGAAGGTGGTCGGGGAGGCGGTTTCAGCAGCATTCCCAATAGTATCTATTGGGCTGTTTCCACCATGACCACTGTTGGCTATGGAGATATCACGCCACAAACCCCATTGGGCAGGGCTCTGGCGACAATGATTATGATTATGGGTTACGGCATCATCGCGGTGCCGACAGGCATTGTTACCCTGGAGCTCAACGAAGCCAATCGCCGGGCAGCCAACACCCGCACCTGTCCAGACTGTTCCGCCGAAGGTCATTTGCGCGAAGCGTCATACTGCTGGCGATGTGGGGAACACCTGTTCCGCAAATCAGCGACAGACTGATTTAAAGCACCCCTGCTGAAAAGCAGTTGGGCGCGGCGGCACTTTCAGGCAAAATACGCCCCCAATTTCCATCATCAACTGCGACATCTATGAGCCTGAACACTTTTAACGCCAAGAAGACGCTGAGCGTCGGTAACAAACAATACGAATATTACAGCCTGCCAGAGGCGCAAGGGTTGGGGGACATCAGTCGCCTGCCAGTGACGCTGAAAATTCTGCTGGAAAACCTGCTGCGCTTTGAAGACAACAACACCGTTAAAGCTGCGGACATCAAAGCATTGTCCGGATGGGCCGACAATGCGCCTGCCGCGGAAGAAATTGCTTTTCGTCCAGCACGGGTCCTGATGCAGGACTTCACCGGCGTTCCGGGTGTTGCAGACCTTGCCGCCATGCGCTCTGCGGTAGTTGATGCGGGTCTGGACCCGAACATCATCAACCCGTTGTCACCGGTAGACCTGGTCATCGACCACTCGGTGATGGTTGACAAATTTGGTACCGATGAATCTTTCGACGAAAATGTTGCGCTCGAAATGCAGCGCAACGGTGAGCGTTATCGCTTCCTGCGCTGGGGTCAGACAGCGTTCGAAAACTTCAGCGTAGTGCCCCCGGGTACCGGCATCTGCCACCAGGTGAACCTGGAATATCTGGCAATAGCAGTCTGGACCAAAGAAGAAGAC
>CBDUMB010000327.1:0-4393 GCA_965368205.1 uncultured Pseudomonadaceae bacterium
TCTGTTCAGACCTGCGCCGAGCGCCATGTGGCATTTCCTGTTGCAACAATTCTCAACAACGAGGTCCGCTGATAGCTACCGTTTTGGGCTCCAGTTTCCTAAGCCTTTGTTGCTGTTTGTTGTGAGGTATTGGCAGTTGTGGCCATCACCGCACTGGGGGTCAAGTACTGTCCTTCGGACAATGGTCGCAGCAGCGGGGCTCCCCGTTACATCTTACCGACGCTTGCGTCGGTAGCCGTTACTTGTGACATCCCAACCGATTGCAGTACGCCTGCAGAGTGTATGTTGTTGCTGTCGCGACTAACAAATTCAAGGCTGCGACCCAATCATAATGTTCGTTAGTCTGCGGCCACCCATTCAAGCGGCGCACGCAGTTGCTCTGGCGCAGTCTTCTTCTGGTAGCGCATAGCTGCGTTAACAGATTGCGTTGATATTCTGCGAGCCGCATCAATATCACCCCGTTCAATGGCATCAAGCAAGTGTTCCGATTCAACCAAACTTGCTTGCCAATGCGCCTGAGCATATTCCACATTGGCGGATTCCGACATGCGATGCAGAGCATTGACCAGTAAGCCAAGCACCAGGTTCTGTGCGGCCTCTGCAATCTGTTCGTAGAAGTGACGGTACTCGGCAATGGCACTACCGGAATTCTCGATCGCATCGCGAACTTGCCTCAACGCCTGGCGTAGGTGAGCAATGTCCTGATGGGTCGCGTTCTGCGCTGCTTCAGCGACCAATACAGGATAGATCGCGCGCCTGGCTTCCAGCACAGCCTGAAAACTGGCATTAGCAAATTGCAATTGCAGGGAAAGCGCACTGGTGAGGTGGTCTACGCCAGGCACATTCACCACCGGTCCGCCCCCGGGCCCGGCTTTGATACGTAGAGCGCCCTGGAATTCCAGTAAACGCAGCGCTTCGCGAACCGTAGCGCGCGCAACACCCTGTGATTCCACCATCACCTGCTCAGATGCCAGGCGGGTACCTGGCGGCAGCGCTCGTTCCTTTATGTCGTCAACAATGTTGCGCGCCACCCTGGTCGCCGCCCGCTGACTGGTAGGTTTACTCATACCAGATTCCTTATCACCTTGGCTAACATCGTCTTCATTTGATTAACTATGACACTAGTTAGCTGTGTAAAACAAGCTGACACCCTGTTGAGTTAGCCCTTAATTGCAAACGACTGTTACTTATTGCATGCGTTTACTTTTCGCATTGCCGTAATTAGTATACTAGTTAGAGGAAAGGAGGAGAGCACGTATGCCTACAGCTGAAACCACCATGGCGCGCCGTCTGGAGACGCCAGGCGCACAGGGATGGGACCGTACCGCCCACCCTGACGATCCAAACAAGTACTTCATTGTCTCTGCTGACTGTCATGCCAATGAACCCAAAGACTGGGTTAAATCCCGCATCTCGGATGAGTATCGAAAACGTTTACCAAGGCTTGAGATGGTCGATGGCCAGGCGTTTATCATCACTGAAGGCAATCGACCCTGGAAAATTAAGACCGATACCACTGATTGGGGCGAAGAAGATATTGAACGCAACAAAACCGGGCGGAATGTTGCGGAACGACTGCGAGATCAGGACCGAGACGGCATTGATGTTGAAGTGGTCTTCGGTAACAAAGGCATACACGCGTTTGGCACCAATGATCCCGGCTTTTCCATGGCCATGTGCCAGGCATGGAACGACTGGGCACACGAGGATTTAGGTGAGCATCAGGATCGTATCTTACCTATGGCGCAGATCCCGACCCTGGACGTTGGCGCTGCGGTGAAAGAAGTAGAGCGGGTTGCCAAGCTCGGCTTTAAAGGTCTGACTATTCCGGTGAAGCCGGAATATGGGCCAACCGGAATGGATCAGCGTAACTACAACCAACCCGAATTTGAACCGTTGTGGTCCGCCATCGAAGATGTGGATCTGCCTCTGACCATCCATGTGTCTACCGGCCGTGACCCTCGAGCGGCATCTGGCCCAGGTGGTGCGGTCATCAACTACGCGGTGCACTGTTGTTCAGCCAGTCAGGAGCCGGTGGCAAATCTTTGCGCCTCAGGCGTTTTGGAACGGCATCCCAAGCTTAGAGTTGCGACTATCGAGGCGGGTATCGGCTGGGTTTCCTGGTTACTGGAAGTCATGGACGAAGGCTTTTATAAACACCGCATGTGGGTCTCCCCTGATCTCAAAGAACCCCCTAGCTACTACTACCGAAGACAGATGTTCGCGTCCTTCGGTGAGGACCAATCCGGCCTGGATCTGGCTGTGAAGCATGATTTGATCGATAACTTCATGTGGGCTAACGACTATCCACACCATGAAGGCACCTGGCCACACTCTGCAGCGGCCATCGAACGCACCATGGCTGATCTCACTGATGAGCAACGGGCCAAAGTGTTAGGGCTTAACGCGGCAAGATTCTGGAACATCGATGTCCCAGCCAAATACCAAACCGCAGGTAACAGCTGATGTCGCTTAAAGGCGCCGCTGCGGTGGTGGGTATTGCTGAACTGGCACCACAACGCTACACAGGTGATGCAACTATCCTGGACCTGCTGAGCCAGGTAGGCGCAGAAGCCATCGCCGATGCGGGCTTTAAACATGCAGACATAGACGGGCTGGTGGTTCACCCCATCGGCGGGTTGCCGGGTTTTGTGCCTGCCACTGTGGCTGAGTACTTAGGCATAAAACCCACCTTTGCGGAACTGGTGGACCTGGGTGGCGCAACGGGTGCTGGCATGGTCTGGCGTGCCGCTGCTGCGATTCAAGCGGGCATGTGTACAACGTGTTTGTGTTTAACCGGTACTCGCCGC
Organism: uncultured Pseudomonadaceae bacterium; assembly: GCA_965368205.1. GTDB lineage: Bacteria > Pseudomonadota > Gammaproteobacteria > Pseudomonadales > Azotimanducaceae > UBA4421. The sequence continues at coordinate 2,811 of CBDUMB010000327.1, forward strand.
CGAGGTGGCTCACAAAATCGGCAGCAACGAACCGCGGAACGACCGCCGGCTCGGTCTATGGCGCCCAGCCGTGATCGTTCACCCGCTGCAGAATTTGATTCTCCCTATGGCATGGTGGGAGCCAACGTGGGTTATGCCATGATTGCCACGCGCTATACCCACGAATTTGGTCTGAAAGATACACAACGCGCCAAAGTTGCCGTCGATCAACGCAAAAATGCCAATGCCAACCCAAAAGCATTTTTCCATGATCAGGAACTGAGCATCGAGGATGTCCTGTCTTCCGAGGTCATTTGCCAACCGTTGCACATGCTGGAAATTGTCATGCCGGCGGCCGGTGCGGCTGCGCTTATAGTTACTGCGGCTGATCGGGTGCCAGATGCAAAACAAAAACCTGCCTGGATCCTCGGCGCTGGTGAATCGGTGACCCATTCATCTTTTGCGCAGGCCCCGAACCTGGACGCCACTGGCATCGGCATCGCCTCACGCGCTGCATTCAATATGGCGGGTATCAAACCCAGCGATGTGGGTCTGGCTTCTTTATATGATTGTTACACCATCATGGTGCTCTTAACTTTAGAGGAAGCGGGCTTTGTGCCTCGCGGTGAAGCCGGGGCGTTTGTAGAATCCCATGATCTAACATGGGCAGGGGACTTTCCTCTCAATACGCATGGCGGTCAATTGAGCTTTGGTCAAGCCGGGATGGCCGGTGGCATGAGTCATGTCACTGAAGCTGCTCGTCAGATACAGGGCAGGTGTGGTAAACGGCAGGTACCTGGATTAGAACTGGCGTACGCGCACGGCAATGGCGGTATCATCGCAGAACAAGCCGGCCTGGTTTTTGGGGTCAACCGATGAGTGCTCGTTTGATCCCACCCGTATCACCTACCACGCAACCTTATTGGGAGGGTGCTGCACGTGGGCAGTTGATGCTGCAGCAATGTAGCGCCTGCGGCCAGCGACCCTTCCCACCACATACCCATTGTGAGCAATGTGGCTCAGCTGACTTAGCCTGGCAGGCCGCCAGCGGAAAGGGCACGATTTATACCTACACCATTTCCTATCGAGCGCCACATCCTGTCTTTCGCGATCAATGCCCTATGGTTATTGCGGTGGTAGAACTCGACGAAGGTCCGCGTCTGATCACCAACATCATCGAGTGTGATCCGGACCATGTTGCTGTCGGTATGGCTGTGGAAGCAGCCTTTGAAAAGATTGATGACAGTGATGTTGTGCTGCCCGTATTCAGGCCGGCCTGAGTTGTGACCTATCCATTGGACGGTATACGCGTGTTGGACTTCTCACGTGTGGTTGCCGGTCCCTTTGCCAGTCGTTTGCTGTCTGATCTGGGTGCCGATGTTGTAAAAGTTGAGCCACCTGACGGCGATAGCACGCGCCTGCATGGCAAAGACATCGGCGGTATTTCTGGTTTTTTCAATCACCAGAATGCAGGCAAGCGCAATATCTGTTTGGATCTTCGTGCCGAGGGTGCCATCAGGTTGGTGAAATCTATGGCCAGCATGGCAGATATTGTCATAGAGAATTACCGACCGGGGGTGATGCAACGACTGGGCATAGACTAC
>CBDUMB010000328.1:0-4385 GCA_965368205.1 uncultured Pseudomonadaceae bacterium
AGGTTGCGTTGGCCGCATGTGACGTAAAGAATGAGTTATGACCGCAATCATGGAAAATGATGAATATGCGAATCAGAAATCCACCAGCCAGAATCGCCAGCGGAACCGTCAGCCACCAGGAAACAGCCAGGCTCAGGTAGATCAGGTACCACAAGGCCACGTAAGCCCCCACCGTGTTCACAATTTGCCAGCTTGCACGCCAGGCATTCGGCTGCTGGTATTCGGCGACAATCGCCTTCCACCTGGCAACCGCCTCTGGGGAGGTTTTTTTGCTGGTTGCTGCTTGTTCGATCATCTTAAGGATTCAAACGTTTTGTTTGCCTGTCTCTTATCCAGGCTAGAAGTAGGCTAAGTGAAGGGCAATAGGTAGTTTTCCCGACTCGGCTGAGACAATTATCTATTGAGGGACCACCTATCGGCCCAGATCCTGAGAATTTCAGCGCGGCAGACGATCGTGTTAGTCTCAAGGTTCGTACCTGTTCATCAAGAAACATCATGAAAACACTCTGGTTTGTCCTCTTTCTTACGCTGTTTACTGGTGCATCAATTCAGTCGTTGGGTGCGCAGACCGATTGCCAGGCAGGAAGCGATATGTCTTATATCTGCGATATAGAAAACGCCGAAGATCTCGTGTTGATACCAGACACCAAATGGGTGCTGGCGAGCGGTTTTAGTCCCGGCGGCGCCGTATACGCTATAGATTCAACAACCAGAGCATTTCATCAGGCTTATGATCCGGCGAAGACTGCCTACCAGGCAGCAACCTATCCGGCGTGTAACACCCCACCACAGGCAGACGATTTTGTTGGTCATGGATTAAGTATCAAGCCTGGTGAAAACGGCCACTCGACGTTGTATGTGGTTGGCCATGGCGGCAGGGAAGCGATTGAGGTGTTTGACGTGGCGGTGTCTGACAGCGGGCCTGAACTGACCTGGATCGGCTGCGTCATGATGCCTGAGGGCCTGGACGCCAACAGTGTTGCTGTCATGCAGGATGGCTCGCTAAGGCTTACGGTATTGATGCATCCTGGATATACGTTTGCTTTGGTTTTTGATGGCATTAAAACCGGCGCTGTTTACGCGTGGTCGCCGGGTGATGTTGCCGTTAAAAGAGTTCTTGGTTCAGAGCTGCCGGGCAACAACGGCATAGAGGTTTCGTTGGATGGCAGAGAGCTTTACGTCGTTTCAACGGGGCTCAGCACCATATCGGTATTTTCCAACGCGAACCCAACCCGCCTGCTGCGCGCGACACCCAGAATGGACTTCAGCCCTGATAATATCCACATGACCCCTGATGGACTGCTGCTAACGGGTGGCCCTAGCTGGGTAGACCACAACTGTGCTGTAGAGGGAGAGTTCAGTCTCGAAGAATTTGCCACGTGTCCACGTGGTTCCGTAGGTGCTACTTTTAATCCGGTCACCCTGGAAGAGGTCGAGCGTTGGCATGCGGGTCCAGGTTCAGTGTTCAGCAACGCAACGATGGCGCTCGAAGTGGGTACCGAGATCTGGTTCGGCACCTTCTCCGGTACTCGTATTGGGATTATCGATACAGACTAGACGCCCATTTTGGCAAGAGAAGCCACAAGCTCTCTGGCCAGGGCCTCTAAACGCGGATGCTCAGCCGCAAATCGAGCGGCTAAAGCTTCGGCCGCGTCCGCAATACCGTTTGTTTCAGGAGGCTGTACATCTGTTAAAAGCAGTTTATGAATATCGTCATCTAATGTCGCGAGCAGGCTCTGCAGCTCTGGATCTACACTCTGATCACCGGCCAGTTCTTCGTGCAGGTTAGTGAGCGTTTGTTTCAATTGTTCTTTTTCCATGGCCTGTTCCTCATAAGCGTTTATAAAGCTACCATCGCGAAAGACGAACACCGCGTCAATGGCCACAGATGGGCAGTCGTTGGACGCCTGAGCCGTGTGTTTTGTGCCCGAAGTGGTCGGTCGTTAATTCCAACACCACAAGATAGAATTACTCGCGAATATTTACACTGATCTTTCACTGAGAACTTGGAGTTTTTCGGGTGTTACTTCGCTCAATTACCAAACACATCAAAGAACAAAATTGGCTGGCTGTAGCGCTCGATTTTGTGATCGTCGTTATTGGCGTATTTGTTGGTCTGCAGGCCGTCGAATGGAATGAGAACCAAAAAGAGAATGAGTTAGAAGTCACCTATCTTGAGCGGCTGAAAGACGAAATTCAGCGTTCACTTCAGCACAACGAAGGTGTTACGAACAGGGTTATTCTGGAAGGAGCAGAAAAAGTAAAACTGGTTATCCGCAGTTTGGAAAAATGCGAACTTGCAGAAGAACACAAAGATCTGTTTGCGCAAGGGCTTTACAAGCTCGGACAGTTTGAAACAGCCTACTTGGATACAAACGCGATAGAAGAGCTGAAATCGACTGGTCGCTGGGGCGTCATAGACAATCGCGCCATCCAGGACTCGATTGAAAAAATATCGCGCCAGATTGACTATCAGGCTCGGGTCCAACCGCAGTTTGTCATGATGATCGGGCCACCAATTAATTACGTGAGGCAGCATGTTCGCTTTCAGATTGACGGCCCTGATAGCGCCACTCCGGACACGGTGACAGCAGACAGAGCAATCTATGATTTTGAGCAGCTTTGTCAGGACCAACGTTTCCTGGCATCGCTGTCCTCGATTCAAGCAACCATTTATCAGATTGTGGAATGGAATCAGAGAATTTCCGCTTTCATGGAAAATTCCATAGAAGCGCTTGAAGCGGAGCTAAGTATCAAGAAAAAAGCTAACTCCGCTAGTGAGGCATATACTTTTTGACCAACTGAGATAGACATGCTGTCTTTGCAATACTTATTTACCTTGCACTTCAGATCAGCTTAGTTCTGGAGCAACCGTGATGCCGCTGCCGGAGTTGAGGCAGACGGCGGAGTCTTCAGCTTCAAGGACTCTTTCTATATCCGTGGTGGTACCACTCGGCAGGTACTGGAACAGTGGCTCGATCAACCCACGCAGGCCCTGCTTTGTGTTCGAAGGCAATCTTGCAGAGTGCTCTTCGCTGTACGTCTGCTGACATCACGCTGTCAGTAGAGCCAGTGCATACTGCAAATCTACCAGCTGGAAAAAGATCATTATGAAGCACTACTACAATGCCATGAGTCGCGCGGTAACCACCCACTGGATGCTCACTGAACTCGGTGTCGAGCACGAACAGATCGTTGTCGATTTCATGAAGGGTGAAACAGCTACGCCTGAGTACCGTGCGATCAACCCCATGGGTAAGATTCCTGCACTAGTGGATGGGGATACCGTCGTTACTGAGGTTGCTGCGATTTGTGCGTACCTCGCAGACAAGTTCCCTGAAAAAGGTCTAGCTCCGGCTCCGAACTCCAGCGATCGTGGTAGGTACTATCGGTATCTGTTTGTGCCAGGGACAACGTTAGAGCCGATGTTTACTTTTGCCATGGCAAAAACTGAAGACTACTCAGCTCAATCGGCAGGCTTTGGCGATCTGGAACGATGCCTGGCCACAATCGAATCGATGACACCAGAAGTCGAATGGGCTCTTGGCGCTCAGTTTACTGCTGCCGATGTTGTCTTTGGAGGTCTGCTTGATTTTGCTGTGCAGTTTGGTTGGTTAGCTTCTCCCACTCCCAAAGTGGCGGACTATGTGCGTCGTATCAAAGATCGGCCGGCGTACCAGCAAAGCCATGACACCGCCTGGCATTAACAAGTTGATCAGGCCTGCCGCCACCACGCCACACCATCTTTATCCTCTTCCACTGTCAGCATTCGCCGTTCAAGCGCACAGTGCAGGTGCGCAATAGATTCGCCTGTAGCCGGAAAGAAACTGTGGTCAGTAATCTGGCTTTTGAACAAGGCCGGGAACACGTCCACCGCGCGTTTGGGTTCGTCACACATGTCGTAGAGCTTCTCGAGGGCCACCTCATGCCAATCAATCAATGCCGTCAGCCGTTCGTGTACACCTTCGTAGAGGCTTTCGTGCGCAGGTAACACCAGGAGATTAGGTGGCAGCAGCTCGCGGAAGCGCGCGCAGCTGTTCAGAAAGTCCGCCAGTGGGTTGGCGTGGGGTTCGCTGGGTTGCACGCTGACGTTGGGCGTGATCTTCGGTAGAAGCTGATCGCCGCCAATAATTAATTTCAATTCCGGGCAGTACAGACAGACATGCTCCGGCGCATGACCATGACCAATCACGGCGCGCCATTCACGATCGCCAATTTCTATGTACTGGCCATCCTGAATGCGCCGGTAACCGGCGGGTAACGGCGGCATGTTGGCGCCAAACTGACCAAAACGTTCACGGTAGCGATCGAGTCGATCTTCGGTGAATCCCGCGCGGCGGTAGAAGCGAATGGCGTCGTCTGGCACGTCGGCCGGTCCGTCCCCG
>CBDUMB010000329.1:0-4371 GCA_965368205.1 uncultured Pseudomonadaceae bacterium
GTCAGCGTTGTTGTATCGTCGATCTCAAAATCTAAAGTCGAGAAGAATTTATAGTAATCCGTGTCTTCGATAAGATTGTCGAACAAAGTAAATTGGAAGCGGCAAAACGGGGCGACCAACGTGGCACCCGTCGTTTCACATCCAGGATCAGGCGTAAAGCCTCCGAGCAACGTGTTCGCTCCACCCGTCGGGTTAACCGCCGGCAGGAATGTGCCCGGGTTACCAATGCTGGAATAACCAGCCTGACTGTTTTGGGCGAATGTGGGAGCCGCCCAATCTCTATCACGGACGGTCAATTCATCTCTGTGATCGTACTCGCCGGAAAGGGTCATGTTCCAGCGTTCACCGCCAAAGCCCCAGATTGCAGCAATATTCTGATCACCGGCGTCGTCAATAAATTGATTGCTGGCGCGCAGTTCAAGACCTTCAAAGTCGTTGCGGGTAATAAAGTTCACGACGCCACCAATCGCATCCGAGCCATACAACGCTGCTGCGCCGTCTTTCAGGACCTCTACGCGACCAATCGCCGAAGCTGGGATTGCAGAAACATCTACCCCTAGTGTCGTAGTACTAACATGACGTTTACCGTTGATAAGAACCAAAGTGCGCTCGGCACCCAAACCCCTGAGGTTAATCAGTGATACACCCGCACCGGCAGCCTGTCCCACGGAAGCAAACTGATTGGCTTCACCCGCGTTAGCTGATGTCACCCCAAGATTGCGAACCATTTCGATGATGCTTGGATTACCAACATCCTCTAATTCTGCGCGTGTCAGTACATCAACCGGCAGCGCCGCATCTTCGGGTGTACCTTTGATGAATGAACCCGTCACGATGACTTCTTCTATTTCCCCTTCTACTGCTTGCGCAATAGAGGAAATAAAGAACATAGGTAGTAGTAACACAGCGCCCAGGCGTAGCCGCCTGAACATGCGTTTGGTATGACTCATAGTTTTCTCTCCATTAGTTTATACAGGGTTCCCCAACCCTGTTCGATCTGAGGCTAACGCCAACTATTAGGTGTTGCAAGCCTGAATCGACTGTGTAAAGGTATAAAAAAGGCCGCCCTGAGGCAGCTTTTTCCCTGCGCGCTAACTTTACCGGTTAGCGGCCAGCTGTTAGCGTACGCGGCCCCGCCTACAGGGTCGCGCGTAGAGTCACACCCCAGGATTGAGGTTCGGTGTGATACTCCGTTAGTGACCCTTCCCGGATAACCGAGTTGAATGCACCGTTGGTGTAGTCTTCATCAAACACGTTCTTCGCCCATAACGACACGTCGTATCGATCGCCAGAGAAGCGATAACCTAATCGCAGGTTGGTCAACGTATACGAATCAGCGTACTTGTTCTGATCATTGTCGTTGCCGCTTGGGTTTTCATCTTTCCAGTTCACATCCAACTGACCGTAGAACAAATTGCCATCCGCCAGACGGTGAGACACCTGTCCAGAAACGTACACAGTCCACTCGGGTGTGCCGCCAACAATATGGGCGCCTACATCATCCTGCACCCCAGGGTGAAGGTATTGGCGCTGGTGTTCAGCCGGATTCCTGTGTTTCTGCCAGCACGCTGGCTGCTGATTGGCTGGGTGCTGTTCCAGTTTGTCGCGCTTACCGTCAGTACAGAAAGTGTCGCCTGGTGGGCGCATATTGGCGGGTTTGCTGCCGGTATGGCCCTGATTCCTCTCTTTAAGCAGAAGAATGTACCTTTGTTTGATAAAGGCACCGCGCATTAACCTCGATTTACCTGAACGGATAGGTATGATGCGCTCCCGCGAATATCCTTAACAGGTTTGCCGATGACCGCCTCTGATACCGACAGATTTTCAACCTTACCTCTGGCACCGGAACAGTTGAAAAACCTGCAGGACCTGGGCTTCAGCAGGATGACCCCCATTCAGGCACGCGCTTTACCTGAGGTACTTGCCGGTAGAGATATCTTAGCGCAGGCCAAAACCGGCAGTGGCAAAACCGCTGCTTTTGGGCTGGGTATTCTCCATCACATCGACACCCACTCTAAACAGGTCCAGGCGCTGGTGGTCTGCCCTACGCGAGAACTGGCGGATCAGGTCAGCAAAGAGTTGCGACGCCTGGCCCAGGCGATGGCCAATGTCAAAGTGGTCTCCATATGTGGTGGCAAACCCTTTGGTCCGCAGAAAGCCACCCTCGCCTACGGCGCCCATATTGTTGTCGGCACACCCGGGCGACTGCTTGACCATCTGCAGAAACGCAGTCTCGATATCAGCCAGGTGAAAACTCTGGTGCTGGACGAAGCCGATCGTATGCTGGATATGGGGTTTGCCGAAGACGTACAGACCATCATCAGCTTTGCCCCGGACAAGCGTCAGACCCTGTTGTTCTCAGCCACTTACCCGGATGAAATCCGGCGCATGAGTGCCACCGTCCAGCACAAACCGATGGACATCAAAATCGAAGAGCAGCATCAAAATGACGTCATTGAGCAGCTTTTTTATGAAGTGAAAAAACACGAGCGCAACGCTGGACTGCTGGCGTTGTTTGAGCACTACAATCTCAGCAGCGCATTAGTGTTCTGCCACACCAAGCGCGATTGTGATGAAGTGGCCGAGTTCCTGAATCAGCATCGTATTGCGGCTCTGGCCATCCATGGCGATCTGGAGCAGCGTGACCGCGACAAGGTGCTGGTGCAGTTTGCCAATCACAGCACCTCTGTCCTGGTCGCCACTGATGTTGCGGCACGAGGACTGGACATCAAGTCTCTGCCTACTGTCATCAATTACGAGTTACCCCATGATCCGGAGATTTATACCCATCGGATTGGTCGCACTGGCCGAGCGGGTGAAGTGGGTCAGGCTTTCAGTCTGTTCACAAGCGCAGAGCAGGTGCGTTTAAATGCCATCGAAGCACATCGCCTGGAACCCTGCATCTGTGACGTACTAGAATCGTTAGATAGAAATCCGGATTTTGTGCTGCAGGCGCCGATGGTCACCATAGAAATCAATGTCGGCAGAAAGCAGAAGATCAGGCCTGGCGACATTCTGGGTTCATTGACGGGTGATGGCGGTCTGGCCGGTGCACAGATCGGCAAGATCGATATCTTTGATCACCACTGTTTTGTTGCCATCGAAGCATCTAACTTCCGCAAGGCGCTTGGGTTTCTGAGCAATGGCAAAGTCAAAGGTCGCAGCGTGCGTGCGCGCAGAATACGTTAGTCGCAGACTTCTCCATTGCGATAAGTTTTACCCGCAAGTGTTGCCTGTCGCTGCTCTGCCGTGAGGTGAACCAGGTCCGGGTATTTTGGCGTTGTCATCGAGCGCGCAAACCAATCACCTATCAACTGCTCATCATCAATCAGCGCAAGCAGCTGTTTTCTTGCCTGGGCCACAAACGCAGCATCTATCTCCAGGCCCGCCATTGAGGGATCCAGGGGCGGATCGGTATATATGCCACCGCGCCCGGCTTCAAGCAGCTGCACGGTCAGGTCTGCCAACATATCGGCAACACTCGGCGCGCGAAAGCCGACGGAAAAAGTCACACACTCTGTTTCTGCCACCCCCCAATGACTGACCAGCGGTGGCAGATACAACATGTCGCCGGGTTCCAGTACCCACTCATCCTGGGCGCTGAAATTCTCCAGTATTTTAAGATCGGGACCCTCAAGCAGTGCCGTGGTGTCATCGCAGGTTGTGCCAATCTGCCAGCGCCGCTGTCCTTCTACCTGCAGCAGGAACACATCATATTGATCAAAATGCGGCCCAACACTGCCGCCAGGCACTGCATAGCTGGCCATCACATCATCCAGCCGCCAGCGCGGTAGAAAATCAAAATGGTCGACCAACGCGGCTACTTCGGGCACCCACAAATCCAAACCCTGTACCAGCAGCGTCCAGTTGGTCTCTGGCAGCTGTGCAAACGTATCTTCAGTGAACGGCCCGTGGCGCACTTCCCAGGGTGATGCGCCGTGTTCCAGTACCAGCCTGGATTCAACCTCCTCTTCCAGGGCCAGCCCGGCCAGCTCATCCGGCTCAACAGGACTTGACCAATCCAGCAAGGCGCCGCGAACCAGCAAAGGCTGCTTCTGCCAGTATTCAGCCAGAAACTGTGCCGCGGTCATATCACCCAACATTTTCTTTGTATCTTTCAATTAGTGTTACTCATCCGAGTAGGCTGGCGAGGAGGCTTTCATCACGCGGGACTGCATCAACATCGTGGCAACCAGTTTGTGATCTTCATTGTAGGCGTGAGTTTCGTACCAGACATATTCTGTTTGCGGACTCTGGCCCACACAAACCACTTCGCTTTCTAAATGATACGGTCGGTTCAACAAAAACGGGCCGTTGGTAAAGCCTATCTCTATAGCGCCAAACAGCCCAACAGATTCGCCGACATAGGGG
>CBDUMB010000330.1:0-4365 GCA_965368205.1 uncultured Pseudomonadaceae bacterium
CCTTCTCGCTGTTGGCGTGGCTCATGTCGACCATGACGCCGCTGTTGACCCCGGCAGCATCGAGACGTTCCTGAGTTTGATCAATGCTTTTGCGATCGTAATTTGTGCCGGTGTTACCGCCGCGTAGAATAATGTGACAATCTGGGTTGCCGGAGGTAGAAAAAATCGCGGAATGCCCCTGTTTTGTGACTGACAGAAAGATGTGGGAGTGTCCTGAAGAACGAATAGCATCTACAGCAACCTGGGTCGAGCCGTCGGTAGAATTCTTGAAGCCGATAGGGCACGACAGGCCTGATGCCAATTGTCGATGAATCTGGCTTTCGGTTGTGCGTGCGCCAATTGCACCCCAGCTGACGAGGTCGCCAACATATTGAGGCGATATCGGGTCAAGGAATTCAGTGCCCGCGGTAATCCCTAAAGCGTTAATATCCAGCAGGAGTTTGCGTGCAATGGCCAGACCTTCATTGATTTCAAATGAGTTGTTCAGATGTGGATCATTGATCAGGCCTTTCCAGCCAACAATGGTTCTTGGTTTTTCGAAGTAAACGCGCATCACCACCAGCAACTCTGACTTGTACTGGGCAGCGCAGTCGCGCAGGCGTTTGGCGTACTCGATGGCGGCCTGTGGATCATGAATAGAACAAGGTCCGATAATCACCAGCAAGCGGTCGTCTTGTTTATGTACAATTCGAGCCAGCTCAGCGCGGGTATTGAATACCAGGGAAGAGGTCTGCGCGGTGATGGGCAGCTGTGACATCAACGTTTCTGGCGCAATGACTTCCTGCATGCCTGTGATGCGAATGTCGTCAGTAAGATATTGCATATGTTCTGGGCTTATTAGTTGGCAAATAGGAGGCGAATTCTAACTCATGGCTGGCGAGGAAAAACCGCAGATTTTGGATCTTAGACGATCAAAGATGCTGGCCGCTATGGGCATACAGGTCTGGCACCTGCGTCCAGCAGCGGGTGAGGCCCCGGTATCTGCTCCGGAACCGCCGTTGAAGACGCCACTGCCGGTGTCTGATAGACCCGCTCCAGCGCCCGTGTCTGCGCCAGTCAAAGCAACTGTGGAAGCACCCACAATATCGGCTACAGAGCCGCCGCCGGTGCCCCTGGAATTTGTCTGGGTGAAAGGCACAGCATCCATGCTTGTTTTCAGTAGCGCCGCCAGTGCAGCAATCATTGCGCATGCCAAGGATGTGCTCCGTTATGCAGATTGGCGCACACAACACAGCGCGCCAAGCTCGCTTAAGACGGGTGAGTTTAAGTGGCCGCAGTTGCTGGATACAACAACGGGGACACCTGCGCGGGCATTGGGTGTGTTTATTGAAAAGCACTTTCCTGATGAATGCCCCTGGTTCCTGGTGGCGGATGATCTGGCGGACGATCTGCTGCCCTGGTTGCGCGAATGTTTGCCAGGTGAGGCGGAGAAAAAAGCACTTGTCCTGCCAGGTTGGAATGAAAGTGTTGCCGATGCGGCGTTGAAGAAGCAGATATGGAAAACACTCCAGCAGATCTGCTAACTCACCGGGAGATGTCTCTCACCGACCTCGATCAGGTGCTGGAAATTGAAACCCGCGCTTATCAATTTCCCTGGTCCCGAGGCATCTTTATGGATTGTTTTCGAGGACGGAATATCTGTCGGGTAGCCTGCCTGGATGGGCGTGTTGTTGGACACGCTGTGTTAACCGTGGCAGCCGGTGAAGCGAACCTGCTGAATGTTTGTATTCAGCGTGATGCCCAGGGTAATGGTCTGGGTCGTGCCTTCATGCATCACCTTATAAAACTTGTTGGTAAGTTAGGCGCGCAGACAATGTTCCTGGAGGTGCGCCCGAGCAACAAAATCGCCATTGCCCTGTATCTTTCCCTCGGTTTTGTGCAGGTGGGTTTGCGCAAAGATTATTATCAGTCAGAACATGGGCGGGAAGATGCGCTGGTGATGGCGTTGCCTTGTGCAGGCACGTATAGCTGACAGTATCGGTTGCTCAAAGCGATACGGCCTCTATACTGCGGCCCTTATTTTTACGCTTAGAGTGTCAGGTTATTCATCCTGTGCAGAACGCCATAGAAAATCGGCGCACGTTCGCCATCATCTCGCATCCGGATGCGGGTAAAACAACCATGACCGAAAAACTGCTGTTATTCGGCAATGCCATCAAGCTTGCTGGTGCAGTTAAATCCCGTAAAACGGACCGCCATGCAATGTCAGACTGGATGACCATGGAGCAGGAGCGGGGTATTTCCGTGACCACGTCAGTGATGCAGTTTCCGTATCGGGGCCGCACAGTCAATCTGCTCGACACACCGGGGCACGAAGATTTTTCTGAAGACACGTATCGAACGCTGACGGCTGTGGATTCCGCGCTCATGGTTATTGATGGCGCCAAAGGTGTGGAACCAAGAACCATCAAATTGATGGAAGTCTGTCGTCTTCGTGACACCCCAATCATCACGTTTATCAATAAGTTAGACCGTGAAGTTCGCGACCCAATAGAAGTCATGGACGAGATCGAAGACATTCTGCAGATTGAATGTGCACCGATGAACTGGCCCATTGGTATGGGGCGCGGTCTGAAAGGCATTTACGACCTGGTCAATGATCGTATTATCGAATACCGCCAGGGACAGGGGCATCACGTCTATGAATTCAACGTGATCGAAGGACTGGCCAGCGATGCAGCCAGAACATTGCTGGGACATGATTACGCTGACGTCTGTGACGAAATTGAACTGGTCCGAGGTGCAAGCCATACGTTTAATCACGAAGATTTTCTGAAAGCGGGGCAGACGCCGGTTTATTTTGGCACTGCATTGGGAAATTTTGGCGTCCAGCAGATGCTCGACGGGTTTGCGACTTATGCACCACCGCCCCAACCCCGTGAGAGCATGGAACGTCTGGTTGATCCTGGTGAAGACAAGTTTTCAGGTTTTGTTTTCAAAATACAGGCGAATATGGATCCCAAACACCGGGACCGCATTGCTTTTTTACGGGTCTGCTCAGGCCGCTATGAACAGGGCATGAAAATGCAGCATCTGCGTTTGGGTAAGTCCATCAGAATTACCGATGCAGTCACGTTTATGGCGGGTGATCGTACCCACGCTGAAGAAGCTTTTGCGGGTGACATCATTGGCTTGCACAATCATGGCACGATTCAGATCGGTGATACCTTCACTGAAGGGGAGGCGCTGAAATTCAAAGGCGTACCAAATTTTGCCCCTGAACTGTTCCGTCGAGTGCGGGTGAAAGATCCTTTGCGCTCCAAGCAACTTGAAAAAGGTATTACTCAGCTTGCTGAAGAAGGTGCATCCCAGGTTTTCTTTCCGCTCAACAAAAATCAGATTGTTGTAGGCGCAGTTGGCGTCCTCCAGTTTGACCTGGTGGCCTATCGGTTGCAGGACGAATATCGCGCAGAATGTATCTGGGAAGACGCCAGCATTGCCGCTGCCCGCTGGGTACAGTGTGAAGATGAAAAAATGCTTACGGATTTTAAGAATAAGAACCAGGAAAACCTTGCCATAGACGGTGGTGGTTACCTGACTTATCTGGCAACCAGCCGGGTCAACCTGCAGGTGGTGACAGAGCGCTGGCCGGATGTGAAGTTTACCAAAACCCGTGAGCATTAAGTGACTTCACCGGCGCACAAGTCGCTGGAGTGTTCGCGTATTTAAGCTATGCTTTAGTGACTGGGGGCGTTCAGACGTCGGGTACTTAACGTCACGCCAGAACAGTAAAGCCCGGGTAACGGGGTGAAGTCGTAAGCAAAAAGAGCAACCGTGGGGGTTTTTGGGTGAGTGCAATTCTACTGGTAGATGACGACACATCAGTTCTGGATGTCATGAGCGAAATGTTGCGTCTTGAAGGCCACCAGGTCACCGTTGCTGAAAACGGTGAACAGGCTGTTGATTGTGTCAGCAAAGACGTCTTCGATCTGGTCATTACTGATCTGATCATGCCAGAGAAGGAAGGCCTCGAGACCATTGCCGATATCCGGCGGCAGTATGCGCAGATGCCGATCATCGCTATTTCTGGCGGCGGTCGACTTGGTCCTAACGATTACCTTGAAACTGCAAAATTTATTGGTGCTAACGCGACCCTGGCAAAACCCTTTGCCCGCACCGAACTGATTAAAGCCGTAGACGCTTTGCTCGCCTGAGAGGCAGCTGCATAGAACAATCATCGTGGTATCGACCGAAGCCCTGACTTTGCAGATTGTAGATGCCGCAGGTCGGCAGGGCAGCGAAGTAGAGCTGGCGTTGTTGGTTGCACAGATTATAGATCCACCTGAGAACCCCGCACAGTTCGTGCAACGTATACAGGTTTCGCTGGACGAGATTGCACAGCGTGTAGATCGCAGTGACGCGGAT
>CBDUMB010000331.1:0-4350 GCA_965368205.1 uncultured Pseudomonadaceae bacterium
GTATTAGCCGTCAGCGGCGCAGTTATTTTTGGCGGACTGATCATTGTCTTTATCGTCTGCGTAGAAATGATGGCGCTGTTTCGTTCCCAGGTAGTCGTACAGGATCACAATAACAAGCTATCAAGGAAGATTTTGAGCAGCCTGGATTAGTTTACTTCAGCAACTCAATCCAGTGCACAACATCGACACCCTGCCCCGCGGTCAGATGTGTCTGACAACCCACATTCGCGGTGGCAACCAACTCTGGCTTGCCGCTCATAAGGGCAGCCCATTTATCAGCTTTCAACTGCTCCGACATCTGCGGCTGCAGAATTGAGTAGGTACCCGCAGAACCACAACACAAGTGGCTGTCCGGCACTGGCGTCAGATCATAACCTGCTTTTTGCAGAAGCTTCCCAACAATATCTTCCAGCTTCTGCCCATGCTGCAGCGTACAAGGTGAATGCCAGGCCACCCGATCTATTGATCGCGCCTTGCTCCAGCTCACATCCAGGCCGTCCAGAAACTCACTGACGTCACGCACTTTCGCAGCAACTGACGACGCGCGCGCAGCGTAGGTTGAATCATGCGCCAGCAGGCGCCCATAGTCTTTCAGTGTTACACCACAGCCAGACGCACTGGAAATAATGGCATCCGCCGATTCGGTTAGTTCATACAACACATCAACATTGTGCCGGATACGATTCAGGGCCTGCGCTTCATCACCCAGATGTAAATCCAGCGACCCACAACAACCTTCTTTGGGCGCAGCGGAAATGTTCACACCATGTGCCTGCAGCAACTGGGCGAGCGCCACGTTGGTTTGTGGTGTACTGACTTGTTGGGCACACCCGTTCAGCAGAACCACGCTGAGCGCATTTTCGTTAGCAGGGGATTTTGGCGTACGAAACGGCTTACCCACTTTCGCCGGCATATTTTTCGCCAGATTCTTCGGCACCAGAAAGCGGAAAATCCGACCTAATCGGGCCATGCGCCGCAATCTGCCGGCATCTGGAATCAACCACTGTAAAAATTGTCGCGTGCGCCCGGACAGACCACTACGTTTTACGCCCAGGGTGTTTCTGGTGATTTCCGCCAGCTCGCCGTAGGCAACCCCTGACGGACAGGTGG
Source organism: uncultured Pseudomonadaceae bacterium (assembly GCA_965368205.1). GTDB lineage: Bacteria > Pseudomonadota > Gammaproteobacteria > Pseudomonadales > Azotimanducaceae > UBA4421. The sequence goes on from CBDUMB010000331.1 coordinate 1,111, forward strand.
TTTCACACGCTCGACAGGTCAGACAACGGTCAAGGTGGAAGGTGGTACGTTCTTCATTTTCACCTGTTTCCAGTAGCTCCCGCATCAGATAGATGCGCCCACGCGGACCATCCAGTTCATCACCGGTGATCTGATAAGTTGGGCAGGTTGCGTTGCAGAAACCACAATGAACACAGCTGCGCAGAATTTCGTTGGCGCGCTGACCGTCATCTGTTGCCAACAGCTGTGCAGGCAAATTAGTCTGCATGATCAATCCCGTTTTCTATCGGCGACAAAAACAATCCATGCGGATCAAACGCCTGCTTGATCGCCAGCATGTACTTCCCGGGCAGCATATCTACACTCTGCTGCTCACCTTTTGCATGTGCCCAACCACCCACTGCCTTGGCATAGGCCCGCACTATGGCCTCGTCTTCATGCCACCACCAGCGCTGGCCACCCGCCCATTCCATCGCAAAATTTTCAGCGTCAAAGTGTTCAGGTAGCGGAGCGGCTGGCGGCGTGATCACTCGCCAGAGCTTCTGCGCGGTTCGATCAGGACCACCGCTATAGGTAGGTTTAAAAAACTCATGATCATGATGACAGATCTGTTTCCAGATCTGATCTGAATGGCTTCGACTGCCACCCAGGTCTGTAATTTGCTGCTCAACAGCCTGTGACGACCCCGACAGTCGCAGAAAAAGCTGGTTTCTATTCCACCAGGTGCCATTAAGCGGCGAGTAACTACGCGCCAGCTCCCGACAATATTTATTTGCCGCGCTGGCATCCATCTCAAATGACAGGGTCGCAGTGGATTGCACCATCGGCTGCACGCGCAAACTCACCTCCAGGAGGATCCCCAGAGTTCCCCAGGAACCCGCTGCGAGACGCGATACATCATAGCCTGCCACGTTTTTCATAACGCGACCGCCAAAATCCAGGATTTCACCTAAGCCGTTACACAGCTTGATACCAAGCACGGCATCCCGTGTGGAGCCGCCCCAGGGTCGAGCCGGACCCGATAGCCCAGCAGCAACCATGCCTCCAACTGTGCCAGAAGCGAAAAACTGCGGCGGCTCGAACGCCAGATGTTGATTGTGCTGCGCCAGCACGGAAGTGATTTCTTTTATGGGTGTGCCGCATCTTGCCGTGAGCACCAGTTCAGCAGGGTCATAAGCAACCACCCCCTGATGTTCAGTCGTGACCAGCAATTGACCGTCGCCGGCAGGTAGCCATTGACGCTTGCTCCCGTCACCGGCAACCCTTAAACGCGCATGTTCAACTTCTGCGGTTTGAACAGCTTCAACAAAGCGGTGACCGATATCCATCAAAAACGTTCAAGCTCTGGAAACGGCAGTTCACCATGCCGCACATGCATCCCCCCCAGCTCGCCACAGCGAGTGAGCGTAGGTATGCCTTTGTCTGGATTCAGAAGGTTATCCGGGTCCCAGGCAAATTTCAGGCGCAGAAACTGTTCTATTTCCATGCTGTTGAACTGAACGCACATCTGATTGAGCTTCTCAACACCAACCCCATGTTCGCCGGTCACCGTGCCGCCAACGGCAACGCATAACTCGAGAATTTTCCCACCCATCTCTTCAGTTGCGGCAAGCTGCCCCGGCACATTGGAATCAAAAAGTATCAACGGATGGAGGTTGCCATCTCCCGCATGAAAAACATTGGCTACCGGCAAATTGTACTGCGATGAAAGCTGGTTAATTTTGTCCAGTACTTCGGACAGACGGTGACGCGGAATGGTGCCATCCATACAGTAGTAATCCGGGGCAAGACGACCCACCGCCGGAAACGCCGATTTCCGCCCTTTCCACAATCGCGCCTGGGCCGCAGGGTCCGTCGCAATATCCACGCTTGCTGCGCCGGCATTTTCCACAATGCGCGACACCATGCCCGCAAGGCTGTCGATCTCTACGCCTGCACCATCCAACTCGATGATCAGAATCGCAGCCGCATCTTGCGGGTAGCCGGCATGCGCAAATTGTTCTGCCGCCCGGACCGCGAGTTGATCCATCATTTCCATGCCTGCGGGAATGATGCCATTTGAGATAATGTCAGCAACCGCCTGGCCAGCTTTATTCACGGCGTCAAACGCGGCGAGCATAACCACCACCGCTGGCGGCTTAGGCAACAGAGCGACGGTAACTTCGGTGACAATACCCAACATACCTTCAGACCCGCACATCACCGCTAACAGATCTAACCCAGGGTTATCCAGCAGTGGACCACCCAGCTCGAGCACTTCACCCGTCATGGTCACCACTCTGACGCCGCGAAGATTGTGTACTGTCAGACCATATTTCAAACAATGCACGCCGCCAGAATTCTCGGCTACGTTCCCACCGATGCTGCAGGCGATTTGTGAGGAAGGGTCTGGCGCATAATACAATCCATACACTTCCGCCGCCTGGCTGATGGCAAGATTACGCACCCCGGGCTGCAAACGGGCCACACAATTGTGCGGGTCGATATCGAGAATCTTGTTCATTTTCGACAAACCCAGCACAACACCGGTATTCATCGGTCGAGCACCCCCGGACAAACCGGTACCTGCACCACGTGGTACAACCGGCACACTGTGTGCGTGGCATATCTGCAGAATCTTCTGCACCTGGGCTACCGTTTCGGGCAACGCAACCAACCAGGGTTCTTCTCGAATAGCTGTAAGACCGTCACACTCGTAGGGTTTCATCCCGGCCGCATCGGTAATGAGCCCTTCTTCAGAGAGAAGGGAGCGCAGTTGATCAATCACTGCCTGGGGTTTTTCGGCGACCATATTCATGGTCGCCATTATGCCCGAAAATAACTGAGCGTCAGTGGTTAGAAGTGGAAGTTGATCGCCGCGTAAGGTCCATTGACATCGATCTCCGCCAGGTCGACTCCGTCAAATGCATCTAGTTCGATCTGAACTGCCCGATAGCCCGCTTCGAAACCCAGACCGACACTGGACTCATAGGCAATTTTTGCGTCGAACGCGATCAGGGTATTGTCGTCATAGCTGATGCCCTGAGCCTGCGCACCTACCCAAACACCGGTAAATGGCAGGTCGGCACGGACCGCAGCGTATAGCATGGGCACAACCTCATCAAAATCAGCACTTGCTCGCTCGGACAAGCTTGCCACCTCGATGGATCCTTCCACCAGACTGATCGCCAGACCCAGGTCTAACGACACAACGTTATCAAGCAGTTCGTAATACAGCACCGCATCAGTCTGGGCTAAATCAATCACCGTACTGACACGCTC
>CBDUMB010000332.1:0-4343 GCA_965368205.1 uncultured Pseudomonadaceae bacterium
AGCAGCTCGTTCAAGGCTTCAGCACCGTCGACACTAACGGAGACGGCGGCCTGGACTTGCAGGAAATGCACAAGCTGACCGAACGACGCGCTGAGCAGCGTCGCGAGGAAGCTGAAGCAGAGGCCGCCAACCAGGCAGGTGCTCGCTGAGCAGGGCAAATTCTGTGCCTGCCATCAACATCAGGCTGAACCTGACCACCATTCGCGGTAAGATATTCCTAATCAGGAGATGACCATCATGCAACGCGAATTCGACATTATTGTTTGGGGTGCCAGCGGCTTTACCGGCAAACTGGTCACCGAGTACATGGAAAAAACCTACGGCAACGGCAACCTGAAATGGGCCATTGCCGGACGTAACCGAGAGAAACTGCAAAGCAGTGTCAAAAACAGCGACATCGAAATCTTTGTTGCAGACTCACACGACCAGAACGCAATGAACGAACTGGCTTCTAAAGCCCGGGTTATTCTCACTACCGTAGGTCCTTATGCACGTTATGGCTCCGAGCTGGTGGCTGCGTGTGCCGCCAACGGCACCCACTACTGCGACCTCACCGGTGAAGTGCACTGGATGCGGAAAATGATCGACACCCACAGTGCTGCGGCTGAAGAAAGCGGCGCAAGAATCGTACATACCTGTGGCTTCGACAGCATTCCTTCTGACATCGGCGTGTATTTCATGCAGCAACAGATGCAGCAGGCCCACGGCGTTGCCGCCCAGCGCATCAAGTACCGTACCAAAGCCTTCAAAGGGGGGTTCAGCGGCGGCACCGTCGACAGCATGATGGCGATGATGGAAGCCGCCCAAAGCGATCCCAACATCATGAAAGTGATCTCCGATCCATACGCGTTGAATACCAGCTACCGCGGTTTAGATGGTATGGACACCAACCTGGCCTACTACGACGCTGACTTCAATTCCTGGGTGGGACCGTTTGTTATGGCTGCCATCAACACACGGGTTGTACGGCGCTCGAACGAATTGTTAGGCCTGGCTTACGGCCATGAATTCCGCTATGACGAAGGCACCCTGATGAAAGACGGCGTGCCTGGTATGTTTGGCGCCACATTGATGTCGATGGGCACAATAACCGTGAATAGTCTCTCCGCTTTCGCCCCGACCCGCAAACTGCTGCAGACTGTATTACCTAAACCTGGCGAAGGCCCTTCCCAGGAAACCATGGATAAAGGCTTCTTCGAAATAGAGCTGGTTGCGAAACACCCTGTTGATAACAGCAAAAACCTGCGTGGACGCGTCTATGGCGATCGTGACCCGGGCTACGGATCTACTGCAAAAATGTTATCAGAGTGCGCGGTCAGTCTGGCTCAGGACGAACTCCCTGTGGGTGGCGGTTTCTGGACCCCAGCCAGCGCCATGGGTGATGCATTGCTGAAACGTTTACCAGGCAATGCCGGCGTCACCTTCGAGTTAATCGACTAAACAGCCGGCGTTGGCATTTGCGCCTGGCCGGCAAGCCGGCGCAAATACAACGCGCCGCCAATCATGGCGGCCGAGACGATGGACAAACTCCACAGCGATGCGCTGAAACCACCGGTGACGTCATAGATCACGCCCATACCAAAGGGGCCAAGCATGCCCCCTACCTCTGCCGCAGAGAAGAACATGCCGCTGGCGACACCCACTCGCTGTTCGCCGATACCAGGCAGTTCTACCAGCGTTAAAATCAACACAGTCATCAAGCTGGAACGGGCAACACCCTGCAGGATCAGGCCGGTGGTCAGGGTGACGTTATCCAGCGCCTGCAGCAGCACACTGGCCAGCAGCGCAGCCACACAGAGAAAGATGAGAATGTGGAAACGCCGGGCTGGAGTGGCCAGACGAGGAATCAGTAATGAACCGAGGATACCAACCAGTGTTGGCAGTGCTGCCCAGTAGCCTGCCTGAACTGCACTTTTGCCCCCTTGGCGTAACAGTTCCGGCAACCAGTTATTCAAGCCATGGTTGTACAGGAACACGCCAACACTCATCAGTAGCAACACCCGCACAGCCGGCGCTTTGATCAACTCCGCCATTATCTGGAGTTGCGGGGTAGATTCTGTACGATTGGCCGCAGAGCGTTTGTCTACCTGCAGAAACGATGCAAGCAGCCACCAGATCACACCTGCTACAAGTGCCACCACACCCCACAAGGCCATCACATAACGCCAGTTCATATCAAACAGCGGCAGAAAAAAAGCGTTGGTCATGGTCAGGCAAACCACGCCACCGATAGCCGGGCCGGTCATGTAGATACCCATGGCCAGACCTCTCTGACTACCGGTGAAATACTCCGCCACCACCTTGGGTGCGCCAGAGGACACAATCGGACCACCAATACCAAACAGCATGACCGCTATCAGAAAAGACCAGTAATCAGTAGCAAACGCACGACCGAGGGCTGAAGCTCCGATTAGAGCGGCCGCCATCAACAGGGCGTACCGTCCACCGATGCGATCCAGCAATATGCCACAAGGTATGGCCGCAAATATGTATACCAGCTGCCAGGCACCCATGACACTGCCCATAGCGGAGTGAGACATACTCAGCTCGTTGAGAATATCCTGAACCATGGGCGCGACGCTGGCGACAACAAGACCAAAGCTGGCGTAAAGCAGCCACAAGCCGCCAAGTATCCACCACTTGCCGCTACTGTAGCCTGCTATTTCAGGTTGACCCATGACTTCGTTTTCACTTAGCTTTAAAGCACTTTCTCACGCAAGGAATCGCCATGGGCGTACAAACTTTACCGGCAGATGCCAGCCAGGAAGATATTCTCGCAGTTTTGGAAGCAGATGGCGCCGCCATTGTGGCCAATCTGATCAGCGCTGAACAGGTTAAGGAGATGGTTGACCAGGTCACCCCCTTTATCCAGCAGACACCCATGGGGCGCGACGATTTCAGCGGCCGTCATACACAGCGCACAGGCGCATTGGTTGCACGGACACCTGCGTGCCACGACCTGATTCTGCATCCCAGCATCCTGCCAACCGCAGAGACCTTTCTGGGACCATTCACCGACAAGATAATTCTGCACCTGACACAAACAATTCATATCAATCCGGGCAATCCTGCACAACCACTACACCGCGACCGCCTCGCCTGGGGCACCCACATTCCGCAAACTATTGAACCGCAGTTCAACACCATCTGGGCACTCACCGACTTTACCGCTGAGAATGGCGCCACCCGATGTGTCCCCGGCAGTCACAAGTGGGATTGGCAACGGCGCGCAGAGCCTGAACAGATCGTGCAAGCCGAAATGCCTGCAGGTTCCGTGTTCATTTACACCGGCAGCGTGTTGCACAGTGGCGGTGAAAATCGCTCCAGTGAAGCCCGTATGGGTTTGAATCTTACGTATACCCTGGGCTGGTTACGTCAGGAAGAGAATCAGTATCTGTCCTGCCCACCGCATATCGCCAGAACCCTGGCGCCGGAACTACAGGAGTTATTGGGCTACACCCAGGGGAACTATGCTCTGGGGTATTACAGCGACCCGGAAGCACAACATAGCGCATCAGATATTCTGCCACCGGAGATGGCGCTGGGGAGGATGCCAACCAAAGGTTCAAGCCTGGCGTCTACAACCGATGACGCCATCGACTTTGCATCGATAGAACAGATTTAGAACAGGGACTTTTCTTCAGGCGAAAAGAAGCCCAGTTCAAAAGTTGGTTGGGGTCAACTTTTTTGAACTGGGCTTAGAAAAAGGTTTAAGCCGGACTGTTAACCTGCGCTGGCACCAGCCACCTGCATGGTGGTGTCACCGGTGTGATAGCTGGTAAGACGAGGGTGATCTACCTTACTGACCAGATCTTCAACAACGTCACTTACACACGCCGCCACTTCATTGTGATTGCGTATTTGTGAATACGTTGGGCAATATTGCTTGGCGACCTTAACAATGCGTTCATGCACTTGTTGGACACCAGCTGCATTTGTCAGCTCAGTTGAGGAATAAGCCATAGCATAATCGTCTGCGATAGCGTTGGTAGATGCGCCGAATGCGGCAGTGATCAGAAGGGCAGTAGCTAATTTTTTCACGTTCATAGACTCCAAAAATACTGTAAAAACGGTGTTTTCAACTTTTGTTGATAGCACCAGACTCGCTTTGTTAGCCCGCAACCCATTTTTTTGTTGCCTGGCTGACTACTTAGTCGCACTACCGTTGATATTAGTTTTATTTAATTTCATTCAACGGTTGGAGACTGCCCCAACAATTGCGGATATTGCATACAGCTTACTCATGCTTCTGGTCTGACCAGAGTATCTTTGTCCTGGTTTGACCTAAGCGTTTGTGGATGCTGTCTGTTCGTCCGCGCTTACTTAATAAGATGCGCAGAAAT
>CBDUMB010000333.1:0-4339 GCA_965368205.1 uncultured Pseudomonadaceae bacterium
GGGCAATGGCGTCACGGTGCCTGAAAATCTCACCACCGCACAATGACCCGCAAAGATCTGCTGCAGGTAGGGACCGGGATCAAGACATACACGCGAAACCCGGACTTCTGAATTATCCGCATGAACAAGGTGAACAAATTCAGTCTCACTGACCCACTGTTCAGATCGCAACCAGCGCGACGCAGCAAAGATCAAAGCCTGCAGCTGAGGATAGGTACCCAGTTCGATTTCCTGTTCAGCAGCCGTTTCCAGCAGGCGGGTACACGCACGCTGCAACGCATCCAGCCGCGCTTTTACCGGGGCCTGCAACTGGACATGTGGGCCACTCAGAACCTGTTCACCTTCGCCGGATGTACGTTTCAGGGCCAGCAAAGCCCTGTCGATCGACAGCACTTTCTTCTTCATGATTTCATGGGTAGTGGCTTTGGCGTCGCGCACCAGCGCTCGATCAAACCGCACCGTCAGCATATCGCTGACGCGAGGACTTAACTGGTGAGATTCATCCACCAGTAAATGCAACTGTCGGTGTTCGGCAAAGCGTTTTAGGCGCACAACCGGATCAAATACATAGTTGTAGTCACCGATAATCACGTCAGCCCACAGTGCCAGATCCAACGACAGCTCAAACGGACACACCTGATGTTCAAGGGCAACCTGTTCGATCCTGGCCCGATCCGCATATTTGTATTCCAGCAAGACATCAACCGCCGGGTTTACGCGGTCGTAATAACCTATCGCACGCGGACAGTTTTCTGGCTCACAGGCGGCGCCCTGATTGAGGCAGACTTTTGCTTTTGCCGTCAGTTCCACAACCACCCAGTGAGCTGCCTCGGGGTCAATCTGTCGACAGGCCATCAGCGCGGCGTCAGCACCGGCGTTGCGGCTGGTGAGGAAAAACAGCTGCTCTTCCAGTTGTTGCGCTTTTGCCGCAGGGAAAAGTACCGCCAGGCTTTTGCCGCTACCCGTAGGCGCTTCCAGCAGCAGATTCTCCTGTTTGGCAAGCGCCTGATAAACACGCCTGGCCAGTGTTTGCTGGGCGGCCCTGAAGGCCTGCATGGGAAACTGCAGCGTCGCCGCCCAATCAAGGCGGGCCAGGTTGCGCGCATAGTGGCGCTGTAACCGACAAACCAGACACAGCAGCATGAACTGGACACTGCCCGCTACAACGGCCCGCTCCAATGTCTCGGTGAATTCGGCCGTCTGACGTGTATCGGCATGGACATACACCACACGCACTTTGTAAAGCGGCGTATCTGCATCGTCCTGCAATGCCAGCATGCCGGCGTAGATCAGCGCCTGGGCAAAATCCACCGGATCCGCCTGAGCAGGCAGCGCACCACGGCACTTGATCTCTTCGACAACCAGACAATCAGCTTCTGTCGATAAGCCGTCAATTCGCCCCCTGAGCTTGCGTTCCCCAAGCAGCGTTTGGAAAACCAGTCCAACAGCAACTTCGCACTCATAGTTCGGGTCAGCTGACAGACGTAACTTCTGCAGTTCCCGCTGCACGACAATGCCCTCTTCGGCATCCACCGCGCGCCCCTGCCGAGATGGGTAAAGGTCACCAGTACGACAGGTGAACTCTGCAAGGGCACGCACCGACAGATCGCCTCTAATCAAAACAACTACCGCGCGCCGCCAGTTTCAGCTTGACCACTCGAGCCGGAATGCCAAGCCGTTGCAGATGTTTGAACCAGACTCGCTGTCCCGGCTGTAGTTGATCGTTAGGGCCTTTAACTTCAACCAGCTCGTAGGTGTTGGGACCATAAGCGATGAACAGATCAGGCATGCCGGCGCGACGTTGCGACAGATTCCGCAACATGAATGCGCATAGTTTACGTATATCATCCAGCGGGACAGCTTCAAGCAGATCCTCCAGGGTCACCGAATCCAGCAACGGCCAATACACCAGGGCGTTAGCCCTGCCCTGCTTTTCTTTGATGATATGGTGCAGATGTGTCGCCAGGTTGTTATCGTCTGCCAGCCGTTGCTCCAGCGCTTCAATCAAACCCGCACGGACCTCAGCAAAGTCATCATCAAAAAGGTCGTTAGGTGCCGATTGAAAAGGGTTGGTAAAAGCACCTGGGATGTCTGAAAAAATCACTGGCCAGTAAATCAGGCCCGTTAATGTTTTGAACAGGGTATTTTCTGCATGCATACCCCAGGCCCCGGGAGGCAACAGCAGGTCTAACGCCTGAGCTTCTATGTTCGATTCAGCCTGGTCGATTTCTATAACCGTTGTGGGTGGCTGATAGCCTGCCTGGCGTCGACCAAAACGTTCTACAAACTGAGCTTCTTCCTCACACAGCGGCGCGCGGCTGATTTCTTCCAGCCATCCTGCAACGGCCGGTTGGTCACCTTGTTTTTGCAGCACTCGAACCAGGCGTTCACGGGCCGGATGCCGTTCAACCTGCTGGTAAATTTGCGCAGCATCGGACCAGGACTGGCTACGTTCGTACCATCGGGCAATACGCATCAACGCCCGGGCGCGTCTGCGCCTGAGAAATCGATCAGAGACTGTCGGCATCAGTTCGGCGGACAGCGCAGCGGCTAAATGAGTGTGTTCGTCAAGTCGCTGACTGAGGTCACCCAGACGCTGAAACTTAAGTGTCTGTTGTAACTCGGCACGATTGGCAAACTGGTGGGTGTGCATGGCCACGGGCTCATAAACCACCATGCCAAGATCTCGCATCACAAAACTGGACCAGTCATGCCTGCGGCTGCCGAAGTACAGCAATTGCACCAGATCCCAGACCTCGCGCCGCGCAACCCGCACCCAGCTGACCGTCTTCCGCACACGAATACGCACCTGTGTATCGGAGCGACCATCCAGCCACGCCAACTGCAGATCAGCCTTCTTACAACTTTTGGGTAGGTTTTTAACCTCAGCGTGCAACTCTGCTTTGCGCAGCAGATCAAGCACTTCAAGCGCGGCCACTGCTGGATTCAATTCAATCAGCGCAGCCACTGTCAGCTCTTCAAGGGCAGCAGCCAGATCACCCACCTCGGCATACTCAATCTGATCGATACGCACCAGCGGCTTGCGGGTCAGCAGTCGCGCAAACAGCCGTTGGCTGTCATCGCTCAGGCTGAGGAAACGTTCCAGCATCTGTTGCTCAGTGGCATTTAACAGCTGCGCATACCGGTGCAGAACAAAATCGATGAGCACCCGACAATTGTTTTGGTAGTAGTCTTCCGGAGGCGGCCTGTCGGGCGTTAACATAGCCGCTGGCACTGACTTCGCGACATCCATGACGTGAGCGTAGTTTCGTTACACATTTAAGTTAGGAAATCACTCCTTGAACAGATCTGCAAGCCATCCTTTCTGTATCGCCACAATCGTGACCGACAAAGCTATCGCAGCGATGCTGGAAGGCAGTGGCAGTGGTCATTACACAGATGAATCACCCTGGCTGATTGCCCGGGAGATGCTGCAAGTCGCATCAAGAGATAATCAGCTGTTACCTATTCTGTTTGCGAACAAAGGCCAGGACAGCCAGGCTTTCTTCAGTCACTGGAGTGTCATCCAGGATATTGATGTTGACGAGCTCCACCGCGGTCAGTGGCTGACACGCTGCAGTTTCAGCCAGCTGCAGCCGTTTAATCCGATTTTTGAAGCCATCGACAGCGTATTTTTAAAAGCCAGCGCTGAACAGATGGCCAGGGAAGAACAGGAAGGCATACGCGTCTATCGTCAGGCGCTGGATGAGTATCATATTCATCCCTATGCGCTGTGCGAAACCCCGGCGTTTATCGCCGAGGCATTATCAGATCAGATTTAATTTGAATTGGGTCCGAATGGATCCAGGGGGGATGGATTAAACTTTTACCGCGGACGCCGCTTGGGGTTCGCCGTGTATACGCAGCCATACTTCTTTGCGATGCACAGTCGACTTTTTCGGTGCATCTATCCCCAAATGCACCTGGCTACCGCGAATCTTTAATACTTTAAGCTCGATTTCGTTATCGATCATGATCGATTCGCCGGCTCGTCTGGTTAACACCAGCATAGACTTTCCTCTCGCAATCCATTTCTACAACGGAAGTAAATTTACCGTGTCTTGCAGATGTGTTCTGTGACCTTTAAGACGTTTCCCGAGCTCACGGGGAGATAAAAGTGAGAACCTTGCCTCATTCCTCTTCAGGGATTGAATCAAGCAACTTGGCAGAGATGGGCTTCTTTACCACGGCGCCTAATTCACGCAGTTGTTCTACCTGCCGCACCAGGTTGCCTTTACCGGATACCAGTCGACCCTGCATCACCTCATAGGTTCGCTCAAGAGTCTGCAGTTGGCGCCCAAGCGTCTCCAGATCGTCAACCAGCAGCCGCAATTTGTCA
>CBDUMB010000334.1:0-4336 GCA_965368205.1 uncultured Pseudomonadaceae bacterium
CGCCTGAGTTAGATGAGATCCGCCCTCAGCTGGCCTACATGTGCGGCGAAGCCCTCGCGCGTATTCATGACATAGACCTTGTTGCGACAGGCCTTGATCAGAAACTGTCTCTGATTGAACCTGGACAGTATGTTGAACAAACCTGGGAGCGTTATCGCGCGTTCAATACACCGGTGCCAATGATCGACTATGCGGGACGCTGGTTGATGGACAACCTGCCCGAAAATTTCACGCCTGCACTGGTACATAATGATTTTCGCAACGGCAACATCATGTTTGATGCCAACGGCATTGTCGCGGTACTTGATTGGGAAGTGGCCCATATTGGCGATCCCATGCGCGATTTAGGCTGGATATGCACAAACTCCTGGCGCTTTGGCCGTTCGGATCTTCCTGTTGGCGGGTTTGGTAGCTATGCCGACCTGTTTGCGGGATATAAAAACGTCAGCGGTATTGATGTAGATCCAGAACAGGTGAAATTCTGGGAAGTGTTTGGCTCTTTCTGGTGGGCTATTGGCTGTCTGGGCATGGCGGAACATTTCCGCACAGGTCCGGATAAAACAGTAGAACGACCTGCGATCGGGCGACGCTCGTCGGAGTGCCAGATAGATTGTGTAAACCTGTTGATACCTGGCCCGGTTGAGCAGGTAAAAGCGCAGGACACTGATAACGAAACTGACATGCCACGTGTAGACGAGTTGTTAGTCAGCGTCAGAGATTTTTTGCGTAACGATGTTATGGCAGAAACAAGCGGTCGAACGAACTTCCTGTCTCGTGTTGCCGGCAATTCACTCGATATTGTGCTGCGTGATACCGCGCTTGGTGAGCCCAGTCGTCAAGCTGAGCTGCAGCGCCTGCAGAACCTGTTTGGCGAAGGTGATCTGAATACACTGCGCTGGAAACTGGTTAATGGCCTGCGGCAGGGTGAGATAGCCCTGGATACTCCGGGACTTGCAGACCACTTACGCAACACCGTGGCTAATCAAGTGGCGATTGATCAGCCGAAGTATTCTGGACTTGCCACCGCGCTGAAAAACTAAGCCTGAGCCACTGTGACCGGAATACCGGTCATAAAGCTCATATTGCTCAGCGGATCAAAACTACCTGGTCCAGTCGGCAGAATAGCGTTGACGTTAATGCCCGGGTGGTTGCTGGCGACGTTCATACGCTTGTTACCTGCATGACCCCACCCATGGGTCATGGCGACAACGCCAGGCCGCAGGTCTTCATCAGTTACAACTGTGGCGATGATATCTCCGTGGGCTGATGCAACACGCACTTCGGCGCCATCATCAAGCTGCAGGCGCTTTGTATCTGTTGGATGCATGTGCAGCGGATTATCAAGCGCAACATCGCGTTTCAGGGCGGGCAAATTGTGCATCCAGCTGTTGACCATGTAGTTGGTGCGCAGCGTGATCAGTTTCAGTACATCGTCCTGTTCGTTCTGCAGTTCATTAAAAATATCGCTACAGGCCGCAACCCCACGTTCGATAAGTTTTGGAAAGCAATCTACTTTGGCGTCTTCGCGCTGCACGCCAATGTCAAAAAGTAAATCAGGAGAGGGCAGTGGCAGTACAACCGTATTGCTGGGCTGTGATCGCAACTGAGTCAGGCTCAAATTACTGTTCTCCAGCTGACGATCAATCTTGGCCATCGGGTTGGCATTGTCCTGGTCAAGTAAAGAGGGTAAACCCAGCGCCTGCATCAATCGAGCAAATATCCACCATTCCGAGCGGCGCTCGAATTTTGGCGCGACAACCGCATCGGTATATTGCACGTAGGGTTCAGGCTGAAATCCCAGCGAGAGTGAATTCACATCGCCGCGTTCAAGCCAGTCTGTTGCAGGCAGAACGTAGTCCGCAAAGGTGGCGGTTGCATTGCTGTAGATATCAATGACCACCAGCAGTTCCAGCTTGGCCAGCGCTGCTTTAAGCCGGTTTTCACCGCCCATGGAAAGAATCGGGTTGCCTGACATACAAACCAGGCCTTTGATCAAGCCGGCTTCGATATGCTCGACTAACAGATTTCCTGGCAGGCTGCCGGCGATGCGTCGCAGTTCGCCAAATTCAGTCTCGTAGAACGGGTCATCTGTTTTGGGTTTGCCGACGGTGGCTGCAGGGAAATAACCCGGTGAGTAAATGTTGCCACCTCGTTTACCGAGGTTGCCTGTAATCAGACTTAACATCTGGACTAACCAGTAAGCAAAGGTGCCTTGACGCCCCATATTTGCACCCGTTGACATGTGCACTGATGCACCATCGGCCTGGGCGAAATCCAGCGCAATCTCACGAATCTCGGATGCCGCGACACCAACAACAGATGCGGTTGTATCTGCGCTGTAAGGCGCCACAAAGCGCCAGAGCTCTTCGGCGTGATCTGATTGTTTTTCCAGTTGCTCGAGGTCTACCAATCCTGCGGCGTGGATTTCGTGAATTAAGGCGGCTAGAAAGTAAACGTCGGTATCGGGCTTGATTTGCAGAACATCGCCAGTTGCCGGTGTTGCTGACTCAATGCGACGTGGGTTGATGTGTTTGACGGTACCACCGCGGGCAACAATATCGCGCAGCGCGGCCATCGGATTGGTCATGTGTACAAAGCTGGCATGGGATATTTTAGGATTCGAGCCGATACTTAACAGATAACTGGTATGCGCATAATCGGGAATGGGATGCAGGTTAGCGGTACCAAAGACAGCTTCAGAAGCCGCAAATTTGTTGGAACAATCCTGAGTGCCTGAACCGAATGCGTATTTCACCCCAATGCTGCGTGCGAAGGAGCGGCTTGCCTCACGTCCTGTGCTGTTGAATGCCGAGGGGTTACCCACGTACATTCCCAGCGCGTCGGCTCCATGCGTCTGTGTCAATTCAGTGATGTCCTGGGCGATCTGGTTGGCTGCGCTATCCCAACTGAGCCGTTCGAATTGTGGGTCAGCAGATGTTTTACTGGTCGTTCGAGCCATGGGATAGTTGTTGCGATCAGGGTCGTTGTGAAGCTCTACAAAATTAAGCCCTTTATGACAGGCAAAGCCTTTATGGACAGGGTGCGATTTGTCAGGTTGCAGGCGAATAACCTGTTCGCTGTCTTCGTCGATTTCTGCAATCAGCGCACATTGCGGCTCACAGATGCGGCAATACGTAGATACTTTTTTCATGCTCTCCAACCCACTGGTTTAACCACCACAGAATAGACACAAGGGCGAACGATTGGAACTCTTTGAAATCTTTGACGATAACGGCGTGCTGTTGGGCGAAGTACCCAGAGGAACCGTTCACGAACAGGGCATGTGGCATAAATCAGCGCAGGTTTTTGTCTTCAATAGTCAGGGTGAACTGCTGCTGGCACAGCGCGCTGTGGATAAAGATCTGTACGCAAATCTCTGGGATTATTCGGTAGGGGAGCACCTGCAACCTCGTGAGACCCATGCAATGGCAGCCTATCGTGGGCTGATAGAGGAACTTGGTATCAGGCACATACAACTCAAACCTCTGGGTGTGCAAAGGTGGGTTGTACAGCGAGGCGATGGCTTCTGGGATCGTGAGATTCAGCAGGCCTACCAGGGTATATATGACGGCCAGTTGCTCCTGGATCCGGCAGAAGTCCAGGCTGTTGAATATGTTGCGCTGGTGGAGTTGCACAAGCGCGTTGAAACCAATCCAGAGCAGTTTACGCCCTGGTTACTTGAAGATCTGCGTGAGTTTGATCTGTTCGATGAAGAGGGTCGCGGCAGTTAGGTTAACGCAGGAGGTGATCATAGACCCAGAGAGCAGGCGTACCGCCGGTGTGTATAAGCACAACATCTTCATAGTCATCAAAGTTGCCCAGCGTGATCTGATCGATCAGCGCAGCCAGGGCTTTACCTGAATAAACGGGATCAAACAGAATCCCCTCGAGTCGGGCCATGGTTCTGATTGCATCCAGACATTCCTGAGTGGGTATGCCATATCCTTTGCCGAAATAGGCATGATTGACTTCTATCGGCAGGAGCGGAGCCGTCGTTTCGAAACGTTCCTGCATTGTGTTGCACAGCTTATTAATTTCGCTGCGCAGACGATCAGGATCCTCGTGATAAACGTTGATGCCCATCACCCGACAATGCAAATCTACCGCTGGCAAACCGAGCAATAAACCTGCTTGTGTGCCAGCCGAAGATGAAGCATGAATTATAACGCCAGGATTGATCTTGTGTTCAGCGCATTGTTCGGCAAGCTCTGCAGCGCAGGTGCCGTATCCTAATGCACCTAAGGCGTTAGAACCGCCGGCGGGGATGAGATAGGGGTGTTTTCCCAGCTTTTCCAGGTCAGCAACAAGATCAGCGGAAAAGCTTTTAGCGTCCTGA
>CBDUMB010000335.1:0-4323 GCA_965368205.1 uncultured Pseudomonadaceae bacterium
AATGCTACCGGAGCTTGAAGACCTCGACATCAATATGCTGATGAACGAATCCGTTATCTTCCCCAACGCTAAGCAGGACCCGCTGTACCTGGCAGGGATCGACGATGCCCACTTTTTTGGCGTCGACAACATTGAAAAAGCCATGACAGATATACCGCTGGACGCGTGCACCATACTGCTCTCCCATACTCCGGAGGTGTATCGTAAAGCGGCTCATGCAGGTGCCGACCTGTTGTTGTGTGGCCACACTCATGGCGGCCAGATTTGTCTGCCAGGCGGCTTTCCGCTGACCCTCGATGCACGTATACCGCGTAGATTCGGCAATGGCGCGTGGCGCTACGCGAACATGCTCGGCTACACATCCCCCGGCGCGGGCGCATCTATTGTGGATGTGCGCATTAACTGCCCACCCGAAGTAACCCAGCACCGCCTCACCAGCGCCAGTCAGTAGGGACGATCACGAACCCCTAATATGTACATCACCCGAGACAACAGCAGTTCACCCACAACAAAAAGCCCAACTACGACGCTGATAGCGAAGAGGTCAATTTCCAGCGTATCGCGTAAAACCCATAGTGGCAGGAACGCTTCGGGAATCTGATCTAAACCAAATGCCTGTCCGCTGGGAGGCACATTGAACCGACGTTTAGCAAAACTCGATAACGCATCACCACACAGAGACACCAGGCCAAACCAGGCACCCACAAAAACCGGATAACCTAACAACACCGCCAACAGCGCAGTGACACCCACTCCTGCCACCACACCTCGCCATGTTTTGCTGGCACCAAGCAGCGGCCGTCCATCAACAAACAATAAGCCACCATCAACAGGCGTTGTAAATCTGTCCCCAAGCAACCGTTTTGCCAATATAGGCGAGCCGTTTGCTGCTAACAGTAAAAGCAAGAACTCGATAGCCATACCAGCTGTAAGAGACATTGCGATCTACTTCCTCATGCCAAACGGCTAGCCAGGCATGGGTATCTGCGCGCCGCTCGCCGGCACATCAAAACCGCGCTGCACAGCCGGCCTGGCAGCAATTTCTTTGTACCAGCGCAGCAGGTGCGGATAGCTTGGAAAATCAACACCCTGCCATTCATAGCGTGCAATCCAGGGCCAGGTGGCGATATCCGCAATGGAATAGCTGCCAGCCAGATACTCAGATTCACTGAGTCTTTTATCCAGCACGCCATACAAACGCTTTGTTTCAGCCGCGTATCGATCCTCGGCATAGGGCGCCTTACCCGGATTAAATTTCAGAAAGTGATGCGTCTGCCCTAACATAGGCCCTACGCTTGCCATCTGCAGCATCAACCACTCCAGCGTCTGATAACGATCATCCCCCCAGAACTGATCGTGCATGTCGGCGAGGTAAATCAGAATGGCGCCGGATTCCATTATCGACCGATTTTTTTCACGGTCGACAATCACTGGAATCTTGTTGTTCGGGCTGATGGCCAGAAATTCAGGCTCAAACTGCTCATCTTTTGCGATATTTACCGCGTGCACTGTGTAAGGCAAGCCGAACTCTTCCAGTGCTATTGAAATCTTGCGGCCATTCGGAGTACTCCAGGTATACAGATCAATCATCAACAGTCCTTAAGCCAGGTTTTATTTTTTCAGCGCGCGCATATCTTCGGGTTCCCACTGATTGCGGAACGCCAGCAGCAGACCTGCTCCCGTACGCTGTTCAAGGGGCAGTTGGGCGTCTGCATCTGCAGCATCGTTGAAGTCATCGTAGACCGAGCGCAGGCGTTCAATAAAGCGCTGCGCAGTGGCGTCACTGACAGTGCCCCAGGCAAACCTGAAACTATCCTGAGTACGCACCAGTTTGCGATCGACGAAGCTGCTCAACACGTGACCAATAAAATAGCGCTCGATGGGACCATTTTTGCGCCAGCGAAAACTCCGCGAGACCTGCAGGCGGTAGCGATTTTCCGGCAGCAGTTCAATCACACCAAGGCGATCCAGGCGCGCAAACAGCTGTTGTAATTCGAGCGGATCAATCTGGTAGCTGCTCAGCACATCTTCAAAGCGGTAACGATTCAAGACACAGATAGCGGCAATAAAAAGCGGCAGGTTGGCAGCAAGCTCCGCTTCCTGATCTTCACTCAGCTCCTGAATGCGGCCCTTCTGATCATCTACAGATCTCACCAGTTCCAGCAGGTCAGCCTGAGCCAGCTCACACAGCTTTTCCATCCTTTCAACGGAGAAGCTCTGTTCTTTAAAAAGTCGTTTCACTGACGCTTCAGACAGTTCCAGATGCTGTGCCGCATCTGCGTAGGTCAGCCCTGCCCTTTTCAGCGTTCGCTTAAGGGCATCTGTTAGATCACTGTTTCGCGACATTTAGAGCTTCAAACCTCTTGTAGCCAGGTATGGAGTACCAGGAAAAGGCGATTGTGCCACCAACCCGCGTGACACACATCACGTTTCACCGGGTTTGTATTTGAGCCGCCTGATGACTACTGCGATGCTAAGCGTGGACTCATCCACGCGCCACCTTGCGCTTCGCAGATAAAGGACCCGCTGTACGTGTTCCAGTTGACCATATGGTCCCTTCCGCCGCTGGCCGCCGCTGCAATTACGTTCGCAGCCTTCCTGCGCGCGCGCCCACAACGCAGAGTGCCTGGCGGGTACGCGTTACGCTTCCTCTTCTTAACTCTCTTCTTCTGGTCTGCTTTTAACGCGATTGCAACACTGGTGAGTTCTGAAAAAGCCATTTTCCTGGCTACCCAGTTCGCCTATCTGGGCGTATCGCTTGCTCCTGTGGCCTGGTTTGTTTTTGCCCTGACGTACAGCCAACGTGTTTTGAAGATTTCGCGGCATGCGCTGAATACCATTTCGGCGCTGCCGTTAATCACCATGTTGCTTGCGCTTTCAAACTCCTCTCACCACCTGATCTGGATTGATCTACGCTTTGTCTCGGCAGATGGCTTCACCGGTTTGATCACAGAACATGGTTTCTGGTTTTATGTACATGCCGTCTACTCATATGCATTGATCCTGGTTGCCACCGCCGTGCTGGCTTTTGCCCTGACACAATATAAACAACACCACCAGAGCCTGCTGGCAGCGGTCTTCGCGCCGGTTATTGCCGTTACCACCAACCTGTTATCGCTGTCTCCCTGGAACCCCTATCCCTGGCTGGACCTGACCATGGTCGGCTTTGTTGTCGCAGTTCTTATTCTTGATGTCGGCATCATGCGTCGCGGTCTCCTGCGCAACGCGCCAGTCTCCAGAGAACGCGTTATTGAGCAACTCAAAGATCCGGTGCTGGTCCTTAATCACGATGGCGAAATCATTGACGCCAATCAATCGGCGTTGTCTGCCTGGGATCACGAGTTCAGCCTGCTTGCCAATACCATCGACCAGCTGATTCCCAGGATACCTAGCGAAATTCTCTTCAGCCCTGACAGCAACACCGAAACTACTATCGCCGGACGCGCTTACGAAATTGCCGCAACGCCGTTAGACCCCACCAACGTTGCAACCCAGGTGGCCATTGTATTCCGCGACGTCACGGAACGCAGAGCAGCCATTTCTGCTCTGCAGAATGCAAAAGCAGAATTGCAGCGCATGGCACATACTGACGCTCTGACCAATATGCACAATCGACGTTATTTCATGGAACGTCTGCAGACTGAGTTCGAGCGCATCCAACGCCACGGCAGCGTACTGTCTGTTCTGCTGTTCGACCTGGATCATTTCAAGAAGGTTAACGATACCTACGGCCATGACATCGGTGACGCTGTGCTCATCGCGATTGCTGATGTGGTCAACCAGGTGAAACGCGGGACAGACATCGCCTGCCGATTTGGTGGTGAAGAGTTTGCCCTGCTGCTGCCGGAAACCGACAAAATAGGTGCCATCAACTTAGCTCAGCGGATGCGCAGAAGCATCGAAAGCTACCCTTATGCCACCAAGGTTGGTCACGATGTTCAGGTTACCGCCAGTATCGGCGTCGCCACACTGTCGCAGGCAGACCAGGCGCCGGAAAACCTGTTGAAAACGGCTGACCGTGCGCTTTATAAAGCCAAAGACGGTGGTCGCAACATGGTATGCATCAACAACGACTAGCGTGTTCAGTGCAGTGGCATTGTCAGTGTAAACGCCCCGCCCTGGTCAACCGCCTGAAAAGATAGACGTGGGCCATCCAGGTCAGTTTCGAAAAAGGCTTCATACATAAAGCCAGCCAGAAAATTGCCTAATGCATAGCCTACCAATACATCTGCCAGATGATGTTTGCGAGCCTCAACCCGTGCTAGTCCCGCCCCTATTGCCACCGCATGCAGGGACACGTTCAATGACTGACGGCTCCAGTCA
>CBDUMB010000336.1:0-4319 GCA_965368205.1 uncultured Pseudomonadaceae bacterium
ATGCCACCTGCACCCGCTGTGATCTCCCAACCCGCCCCGTCGAGTGAAGCTTTCTCTTCTGAGTTAGACCTGACACGACCTGACGATTGGGCTGAAGTGGTGCCACTCCCCGGTAGCGCTGAAGATTTTGCACGGGCCTTTCGTGGTGAGTTTTACAACAGACTTGAGCAGCGGCAGACATCTCAGATGCGCAGTCAGTTGCATGCCGGACGCCGCGTTGCGCAACGGGGTCTGCCGTCTGATCACTACAACACGTTAGAACCGCCAGGCTCGGGTCACCATAACACTGCTGCAGGGTGTTTTGATTTGAAGCCAGATATTGTCGGTACCATAAGCGGTGGCCAACGCGCCTGGGTAACCGCCTGTAAAGACCTGATCAGGTCACCGTTTGAGCTGCCGTCTGTTGAGTTTGACGCCCTGGGTCGAGCGGTTGCGCCCTGATTTGATTGTTCTATGCGAGGGTACGACCAATGTATGCCGCAATAGGTTTTGCAGTCATACTGACACGAATTTCGACTGCAAATAAAAAAAGAGGAGATGGCAGCGTTGAATGAATTGAGTGGGTTTGGCATGGCTGCGATTGCCGTTGCGGGTCTGGTGCTTCTGTGCATCTATCTGGGCGTGCGCATTGTGCCCCAGTCAGAAAAGCATGTGGTCGAACGGTTTGGCCGGCTCAGAGTGGTGTTAGGGCCCGGCATTAACCTGATTGTGCCTTTTCTGGACAGGGTGGCGCACCAGGTATCGATACTGGAACGTCAGTTGCCCACGGCCAGCCAGGATGCCATCACTGTGGACAACGTTCTGGTGAAAGTAGACACCAGCGTTTTTTATCGCATTCTGGAACCTGAAAAAACTGTCTATCGGATACGTGATGTGGATGGCGCTATCGCCACAACCGTTGCGGGTATTGTGCGTGCGGAAATTGGCACCATGGAACTGGATCAGGTGCAATCGAACCGATCTGAGCTTATCGAGACCATTAAATCCAGTGTGGAAGAAGCAGTGGACGATTGGGGAATCGAAGTCACCCGTGCAGAAATTCTGGATGTGAATCTGGACCAGGCCACCCGGGAAGCCATGTTGCAACAGCTCAATGCTGAGCGGGAACGTCGTGCTCAGGTCACCCGGGCCGAGGGCTCAAAGCGGGCAGTTGAGCTCAACGCTGACGCAGAGCTTTATGCCGCTGAACAAACTGCCAAAGCGCGCCGGATTGAGGCAGATGCTGAAGCCTATGCGACAGGGGTTGTTGCGCAAGCCATTCAAAGCAACGGCCTGGAAGCTGCCCAATATCAGGTGGCCCTGAAACAGGTTGAAGCTCTGGTTGCCCTGGGCAGTAGTGCATCCAGTCAGACAGTTGTTGTGCCGGCTTCTGCGCTGGATGCATTTGGAGAAGCTTTCAAAATGTTGCAGGGGCGTTCGTGATGTGGGCGCTGTGGTGGGTCTGGGTGATTGCCGGCGTGCTGCTGGCGATTGTTGAAGTGCTGGTGCCCGGCTATATATTTTTGGGCTTTGCCATTGGCGCCGCCCTGACAGGTTTGCTCCTGCTGGTGGGCGGCTCGCTGGTGCTTTCGCTGCCACTACTCGTGCTGGTGTTTGCGCTGCTCTCCCTGGGCAGCTGGATCCTGCTGCGGCGTTGGGCCGGCGTACGCAAAGGCCAGGTCAAAGTCTGGGACAGCGATATTAACGACCCTTAAAGTCCGGCGCGCGTTTCTCCATAAAAGAAGCCATACCTTCTTTAAAATCGTCGGATTGAAACAGCGGCAGCAGCTGTAGAAACACGTGATGAACGTGATCGTTGAACGTCTCGTTCATGCCCATACGCATCATGCGTTTTGAGGCCTGTACCGCCATCGGCGCGTTCTTGGCGATATTCGCTGCTATCTCTGCCGCCTGCGCATGGACTTCGTTGTTATTGACCACATGGGAGACTAAACCCATCTCTTCGCATTCCTTGGCCAGCAGAGTTTTGCCGGTGAAAATAATTTCAGATGCTTTTGACCAGCCGATCAGGCGCGGCAGAATCCAGGTGCCGCCAGACTCAGGGACGATGCCGCGCGCGGTGAAAGCTGCTGCCAGTTTGGCGCCGTCTGCCATGACACGGATATCACATCCCAGCGCCAGGTCCATGCCGTAGCCTGCCGCAGATCCGTTGATGGCCGCAATTGTGGGTGTGTCGAGGTTGTGCAGGACGGTGGGTGGCGTGTTGCGCAGGTCGAGGTTTCTGAACCCTCTTTTGCCTTCAGATATGTTGTCGGTGATATCGCTGCCGCGCAGGTCCAGCCCGGCACAGAAAAACTTACCAGTACCGGTGACGACGATTGCACGCACATCGGTGTCTGCGTCTGCTTTAAGCAATAATTCGGACAGATTATCAAGCATAGACCCATTGATCGTGTTCATTTGATCGGGTCGATTAAACGTGATGGTTGCCACATGATCGCTGACGTCGTACAGCATGTCTTCGCTGGACATAAAAGTTCCTCTACTAAGTATGATTGGGTCGATTAAATCGCTTTGCGACAGTAATTCGCTGCCGCACGGCTTGCAAGTCTGGCTTGTTGCTACGAATGTCACAATTGCGCGGCAATTAGCGTGGCGAAGGTTAAAAACACCAACTAGATTAAATAAAAGGTTTTTGTGCAGTAGCAGATGGAACAGAATCAGCAGGGTCTAGTGGACTTACTTGAGATATATCACGCGCGACAGTTGCGCGATCAGATCATTGCGCAATTGCGGCGATTGCGTTCATCCACCGACCACCTGCCTCTGCATGAACAAGCCCGACGCCGTGAGGTGCGAGGTTATTATGAGGCGCTGCTGTTAACCGTGGCAGAACTTCAGCATCAGATGGGTGACGAGACGATTTAGGCTCGAACGCTTAAATCTAATTCTCTACCTCTTCGATCTCAACAGACGGTTGTCGCTCACGCGGTTCTATTGTCGGGCCGTCAAACGGGTGAGGTTCTTTAGGTAGAAAGAAAGGACGCCAGTGTGTAATCGGCACGTTTTCGCGATGACCTTCTACCATACGTATAAACTCTCCGTCATCGCTCAGAATCGCGTAACTCAAGTCGCGATCTTCAGGTTTTTTTTGCGACACGATGTAATCGCCATCTTTGTTGGTATAGGCGTAGACGTCCGCGTTTGTGCTTGGTGCAAGAAACAGTAGCCCAAAAACCAGCAATAACACCCGCATGAGTTGCTCACATGTTTGTTCTTGAAAGATCTAAAACTGGCGTAAATAGACTCGATCTGCAAGTAAAATCGCCTCACGCTACCCAGATCAGCCGACGGTAATGCTCTGTGCGTATTTCCCGATCTGAGCTGTAACGCCGTACTGTTTGTGTAGTTCCTGCGCCAAGACCTGCTGAGCGGACTGTTCGCCATGTACCAGTACAATGGGCGGCGTACCTTCGAAGTGACCATACCATTTCAGCAGGTCAGCCTGATCGCCGTGTGCGGACAAACCCCCAACGGTATGAATGCTGGCACGCACCGGATACTCATCACCCCACAGGTTTATCGTCTGCGCACCGTCCACAAGTCTTCGGCCCAGCGTGCCGTATGCTTGGAAGCCGATGATGACAAGGTGGGTTTCCGGTCTCGATATGTTTGTTTTCAGGTGTTGTCTTATTCTGCCGCCAGTGCACATACCACTGCCGGCAACAATGATTGCCCCGGAGTGAATTCGATTAATTGCAATTGACTCTTCGGTAGTTCGGGTCAATAGAAGATTCGGCAAGCCAGGCGTGTCGCCGGCCCGATTAAACAAAGGTACATCGTATAAGTCCTGGAATTGTGCATAAGTCTCCGTAGACCGGATTGCCATCGGGCTGTCCAGAAACACTGTCCAGTTATCCAGGCCCCATTCCTGGTAGTGCTGACTGAGCAGGTACAGCAGGTCCTGTGTGCGCCCAACCGCAAACGCAGGGATCAATATGTTGCCACCTCCCGCGCGAGCAGCTTCAAACACCTCACCGAGTTCCGTCAGTGTGGATTCATAAGCGCGATGTTGTCGGTCGCCGTAGGTGGATTCCATCAGGACCAGATCAGCAGATTCAATTATTGCCGGATCTCTCATCACCGGCGAATCCCGATAACCAAGATCACCTGAAAAAACAAGCTTCGACGTCTTACCGGCTTCCTCGTGCCACAATTCCACGATGGATGAGCCGAGTATGTGCCCGGCATCTGAGAAGCGTAACCTTACGCCGGGCAAAATTTCTTCAACGACACCGTACTGCGTGCCTTCGAACAGATCGATGGCGCTCAGCGCATCATCTACGTCGTAAAGCGGCTCCACATATTCTTCGGTGTTT
>CBDUMB010000337.1:0-4295 GCA_965368205.1 uncultured Pseudomonadaceae bacterium
AGCGGCTGAACTGTCCAAGGCTCTGGAAGAAGAGTGGGGCGTATCTGCTGCTGCTGCTGTTGCAGTTGCCGGACCTGCTGCTGGTGGCGGTGAAGCTGCTGCTGAAGAGAAAGACGAATTTGACGTCATTCTGACCGGTGCTGGTGAAAAGAAAGTCAACGTGATCAAAGCAGTACGCGCGATCACCGGTCTGGGCCTCAAAGAAGCCAAGGCGCTGGTTGACGAAGCACCTTCAGCCGTTAAAGAAGCAGCCAGCAAAGATGAAGCTGAAGACTTTAAAAAGCAGCTGGAAGAAGCTGGCGCGTCTGTTGAGCTCAAGTAGTCAGCTGTTTGAAAGCCGGCAGACACTTGCTGCCGGCGGACATCTGGCTTACTGTCAATCGTATTGATTGTAAAAAACGACTCAAACAGTCGCAACGAATGGCTGGTTCGCCGAGCTGATGCTCTGGCGCGCCGGCCTTTTGTGGTTGGAGATACACATTGCCCTGTGTTTTCCAGCCTTCATTCGCAAATGCATCGCTTGATAAGCGTGGGAGATTCGCATGGCGTATAGCTTTACTGAGAAAAAGCGTATTCGTAAGGATTTCGGCAAACTGTCAGACTCTATGGAATTACCATATCTGCTGGCAATCCAGGTCGACTCTTATAACAAATTTTTGCAGACGGAATCTGGTGTGGACGACCGCCAGGAGTCTGGTCTGCATGCAGCCTTCCGCTCTGTGTTCCCTATTGTCAGCTACTCAGGTAGCGCGGCATTAGAGTACGTTGATTATCGCCTTGGCGAGCCCGCGTTTGATGTCAAAGAGTGTGTCTCACGCAGCATTACCTACGCAGCTCCGCTGCGCGTCAAAGTGCGCCTGATTATTTACGACAGAGAGTCGTCGAACAAGGCAGTGAAAGACGTTAAAGAACAGGAAGTTTACATGGGTGAAATTCCGTTGATGACGGATAACGGCACCTTTGTAATCAATGGCACCGAGCGGGTAGTTGTCTCCCAGCTGCATCGCTCACCTGGTGTGTTTTTCGACCACGACCGCGGTAAGACCCACTCATCCGGGAAGCTGCTGTACAACGCGCGCGTTATTCCTTACCGCGGATCCTGGCTCGATTTTGAGTTTGATCCGAAAGACTGTGTTTTTGTACGTATCGACCGTCGTCGCAAATTACCGGCGACCATCATCCTGCGTGCACTGGAATATTCCAGTGAAGAAATTCTCGCGACATTTTTTGACAGCAACAGCTTCTTTATCAAAGACGGTGAAGTGTCCGTCGAGCTTGTGCCGGAACGCATGCGCGGGGACGTAGCCACCTTTGATATCAGTGATGACAAAGGCAATCTGATTGTAGAAGTGGGTCGGCGCATCACAGCGCGACACGTGCGTCAGCTCGAAGAAAGCGGCATGAAGAAGTTGTCTGTGCCTCGCGAATACCTGCTGGAGCGCGTTACCGCAAAAGACATCGTTGATGAGTCTACTGGTGAAGTCGCACTGGAATGTAACAGCGTGATCACCGAAGAAGTGCTCGAACAGATCTTCGAACTAAATATTAAAAACATTGAAACCATCTACACCAACGATCTGGATTGTGGTCCGTTTATCGCAGATACGCTGCGCATAGACGCCACCCGCACCAAGCTCGAAGCGCTGGTCGAAATTTACCGCATGATGCGCCCGGGTGAGCCGCCAACAAAAGAGGCTGCTGAGAACCTGTTTAACAACCTGTTCTTCTCTGCCGAGCGATATGACCTGTCTGCGGTAGGTCGCATGAAATTTAATCGCCGTCTGGGCCGTGAAGCCATTGTTGGTGAAGGTATCCTGGCGCGTGAGGACATTGTAGACGTGCTGCGCACGCTCATCGATATCCGTAACGGCAAAGGCTCTGTGGACGATATCGACCACTTGGGTAACCGTCGCGTACGGTCTGTCGGTGAAATGGCGGAAAATCAGTTCCGTGTCGGTTTGATTCGTGTTGAACGTGCGGTTAAAGAGCGTTTGAGCCTGGCAGAATCTGAAGGTCTGATGCCTCAGGACATGATTAACGCCAAACCAGTGGCTGCGGCGATTAAAGAGTTTTTTGGCTCTTCGCAGTTGTCACAGTTCATGGATCAGAACAATCCGTTGTCAGAAGTGACCCACAAGCGTCGCGTATCTGCCCTGGGCCCAGGTGGTCTTACCCGGGAACGTGCGGGTTTCGAAGTTCGAGACGTACACCCGACGCACTATGGTCGTGTTTGCCCGATTGAAACGCCTGAGGGACCAAACATTGGTTTGATCAACTCTCTGGCAACGTATGCGCGCACAAATAATTACGGTTTCCTGGAATCGCCCTACCGCAAAGTGGTAGACGGCGCAGTGACAGATCAGATCGAATATCTGTCTGCCATCGACGAAGCGAATTACGTCATTGCGCAAGCCAGTGCACCGCTCAATGCGAAAGGTCAATTTGAAGGTGAGTTGGTAGATGTGCGTCATCAGAACGAATTCACTAAAACGGCGGCAGAAAACGTCAACTTCATGGACGTATCGCCCAAGCAGGTTGTTTCAGTTGCCGCTTCGTTGATTCCATTCCTGGAGCACGACGACGCTAACCGTGCGCTCATGGGTTCAAACATGCAGCGACAGGCGGTACCGACATTGCGCGCTGAAAAGCCACTGGTTGGTACAGGCATGGAGCGCGATGTAGCGCGGGACTCAGGTGTTTGTGTCATCGCCACTCGTGGTGGCCTGGTAGATAGTGTTGATGCTGGTCGCATCGTCGTGCGTGTTTCTGACGAAGAAACAGAAGCAGGCGAAGCGGGTGTCGACATCTACAACCTGACTAAATTTACCCGATCTAACCAGAACACCTGTATCAACCAGCGTCCGCTGGTTAAGCCTGGCGACATTATCGCCCGCGGTGACACCCTGGCTGACGGACCTTCTGTTGATATGGGCGAACTGGCTCTGGGTCAGAATATGCGTATCGCATTTATGCCCTGGAATGGCTACAACTACGAAGACTCCATTTTGGTGTCAGAACGCGTTGTTAAAGAAGATCGCTTTACCAGTATTCACATCCAGGAACTTACCTGTATTGCACGTGATACGAAGCTGGGTCCGGAAGAGATTACCTGCGACATCCCGAATGTTGGTGAAGGTGCTTTATCCAAACTCGACGAGTCCGGCATTGTCTATATCGGTGCTGAAGTTGGCGCTGGAGACATTCTGGTCGGCAAGGTCACGCCAAAAGGTGAAACCCAGCTGACACCAGAAGAAAAACTTCTGCGTGCCATCTTTGGTGAGAAGGCGTCTGATGTTAAAGACACCTCTCAACGCGTTCCCACGAGTGTCAAAGGCACCGTGATCGACGTGCAGGTATTCACTCGCGATGGTGTTGAAAAAGACCAGCGTGCAAAAGATATCGAAAGTGCTCAGCTTTCGCAGATCCGCAAAGACCTGGATGATGAATACCGCATTGTAGAAGTTGCGACTTACGAGCGCCTGAAGCGTGCGTTGCTTGATCAACAGGCTGCCAGCGCGCCGGGTAACAGCAAGAGTTTTGTTGTCGATCAGGCCTATCTGGACAGCCTCGCGCCAGATGACTGGTTCAAGATCCGCATGCAGGACGACACTCTGAATGCTCAGCTTGAAAAAGCCGAAGCGCAGCTTAAAGAGCGTAAAGAAACTCTGGACGCCCGCTACGCGGACAAGCGGGCCAAACTGGAAAGCGGTGATGATCTGGCACCTGGTGTGCTGAAGATCGTTAAGGTCTACCTTGCTATCAAGCGTCGCATTCAGCCCGGTGACAAAATGGCCGGTCGACATGGTAACAAAGGCGTTATCTCGGTCATTATGCCGGTGGAAGATATGCCGTTTGATGAAGACGGTGAGCCGGTGGATGTTGTCCTGAACCCGCTGGGTGTGCCATCGCGCATGAACGTGGGTCAGGTATTGGAAACACACCTCGGCTGGGCAGCTCGCGGTGTGGGCGATCGGATCAACGATATGCTCAAAGAGCAGCGTAAAGTTGCTGAAATCCGTGACTTCCTGGATAAGGTTTATAACCAGGTGGGTGATCCTAACGTCGACCTTAAGTCGTTGAAGGATGGTGAAATTCTCGAGCTGGCACAAAACCTTACCGGTGGCGTACCCATGGCAACACCGGCCTTTGATGGTGCTTCTGAAGCCGAAATCAAAGCGCTGCTCGAACTCGCTGGCCTGCCAACCACTGGCCAGGCGCAATTGTATGATGGCCGAACCGGGGATGCCTTTGATCGCCGAACGACCGTGGGCTACATGTACATGTTGAAACTCAAC
>CBDUMB010000338.1:0-4293 GCA_965368205.1 uncultured Pseudomonadaceae bacterium
ACAACCGGGCTGCCATTACGTGCGGCGACCATCATGCCGGGTACATCTTTGTGCATAACCACAATGCCGTAGGTGCCCGCAACCCGGGTCACTGCGCGACGAATGGCGTTAGTTAGATCTGTATCCAGTGAAAATTCGTCGGCAATAAGTGCGGCCAGAACTTCTGTGTCCGTGTCGGACACAAACGTGTGCCCGCGCTCGCTGAGAAAATCACGCAGCGCACCTGCATTTTCAATAATGCCGTTGTGCACAATTGTGACTGCGCCAGAACTCTCTATATGAGGGTGGGCGTTTAAGTCATTGGGCTCTCCGTGGGTTGCCCAGCGCGTGTGGCCAATACCGCAGGTTGCGGCATTGCGTTTGGGTAGCGCGCTGCGCAAGACATCCAGTCGGCCGGCCTTTTTAAACAGGTCGAATTTGCCTTTTCGCTGCAGGGCAATACCTGCTGAATCGTAGCCGCGATATTCGAGCCGCCCGAGTCCTTCAAGCAATACAGGCATGGCGTGTCTGCTGCCAACATATCCAACGATGCCGCACATAAAGGTCTCTCCAGTTTGGGGTTAGCCGTAAATAAGGCGGCGGATCTGCCGCGCACTGAGGTTGTTGACTGCAAAACGACGCGTTGGGATTTCAGCGGCGATACGGTCGTAGATCTGCTCGTTCTTGAGGTCGGTGGTGGCCTTCAGATCTGTGTGCCGCCGTTTTACAAACGCATCAAGGGTCTCGCTGTATTCATTCAGAACATCCAGCGCCAGGCGGGTGCACACTGCCGTCGGCAAATCCGTTGTGCGACATAAATAGTCGATGAAATTTTTGTCGAGTTGGTGCTCCATGGGCGAAATATAGCCATCGAACTGAATTTATACGAATTATTTGCCCGAAAATGGGCAAAAATATCTACAAATATGCGTCAGGTTTCGGTATTTGCGAGCCGTCGGCCTCTTACAACGTTAGCACCAACCATACACAGAGGTATCAGCCAGAACAGGAAGGCCATGTGGTACCACTGAGGGAACAGGTCCCAGTAAGACCATTGCACTAATGCGCCTACTACCAGCACGGCAATGCCAGCTGCCATGCCTATTTGCTCAAATTCGGGTTTGGCAATGGCGGCGGCGCCTGCGCCGGCGATGGCGCTGTAGAAAAACGAGGCAATCAGCGCGCTGAACAGGTAGGCGCTGGAGAGTTGTCCTTCCAGTGCTTCCGGAAAAAACTGAAAAATTACCTGGTTGCCAGGCAGCATGATCAATCCCCAGATTAACGGGGCCGCAATTACGGCGATGATGTTCTTGGTCATTGAGATACCTCCAAAGCTAACGGTACAATCCGCGCCCCCCGCACGCCATCAAAATAAGGTCGTTATGATAAAAAACCTGCGCTTCTACCGAATACACAGTGATTGGCCTGAAACCGAAGAAGAACTGTCCGGGCAGCTGGAAAATGCAGCGTTTAAGCCGTGCTCGGCGTTCAGTGAGCGCAGCATGGGGTTTGAGCCGCCGGTTGAGAACGCCGGTGATCTGCTGGCGCGTCGTCTGGCGGGTGCAGATCTTTTCCAGCTGCGACTGCAGAGCAGGGTGCTGCCTCAGGCAGCCGTGAAAGAGGCGTTGGTCGAGCGCGTGGCGAGTTTTGTGGGTCGCACGGGTCGAGAGCCTTCGCGCAAAGAAAAGCGCGAGCTGAAAGAAGAGGTTTATGGAGAGCTACTGCCCAAGGCGTTGTTGAAGTCTGATCGTATCGCGGCGTTCTATATTCGCAGTGACAAAATGCTGGCGGTCGCCACACCTTCTGCGACTAACGCGGAGCGCATGCTGGATTCTCTGCGCGGTGCGCTGGGTAGTCTGCAGGCAGTGCCGCTGGAGTATAAACAGCCTGGCCATACTCTGATGACAAACATTTTCCTGGGCTCTGGTCCGGACCAGTTTGCACTCGGGCGCGAGTGTCGCATGAAAGATTTAAGCGATACAAAGTCTACGGTGAACTGGTTGGATATGGACCTGGCTGACAGCAGTATCCGTGCACATGTGAAAGCGGGCTTGTCTATCGATCGCCTGGGTATCGCATTCGACAGCCTGTTGCGCTGCACGCTGGATCAGGAGCTGGTGGTCAGAAAAATCCGTCTCGAAGGCATTGAAGAACTTGATGACCTCGATGACGAAGACCCGCTGGCCCGACACGATGCGGAATTCACACTGTTCTGTGGTCTGACCACCCGGCTGCTCGGTGCCTTGAAGAAAAATCTAGGCGGTTATGCGCATTAACTGGCCTTGCGGATTTTCCACCAGCGCTTAAAGGCTTCCAGGTAGCGGTGATTGAGCAGCGCCAGCATCAGTCTGATGTCTTCCATGCTTGTTTTGCCGCCACTGAAAAGGGCAAGCCCGCGCATCGGCATGTTGTTGGCCATCTCCTCGAACATTTTGTTGAGGGT
The DNA here is from genome assembly GCA_965368205.1 of uncultured Pseudomonadaceae bacterium. Taxonomy (GTDB): domain Bacteria; phylum Pseudomonadota; class Gammaproteobacteria; order Pseudomonadales; family Azotimanducaceae; genus UBA4421. Next base: position 2,423 of record CBDUMB010000338.1, read on the forward strand.
TTCGTCATTGCTGTTGCCTCCCATGCTGGCCTGGAAGCCGGCGGCAACTTTTGCTTTGAATCTGGCGCCCAGCCAGGTTTCACCTACCTCCTGAAGTGACGAATTGTCGTGGAAGGGTCGGCTGGATTCAGGCTCCGGCACAGGTTTGTTTAACATCTTTGCAAACGTATAGTCACTGACGTTGAAGACATTGTCTGCCAACGGATCGCCTATGTCTTTTGCAATCTGGCTCGGTTTTTGTGTCGAGTTAACCTGAATATTGAGCACCTGTCTTATGTCTCGGCTGGAGGCGCCAATCTGCAGTTCGTATTCGCCGGGTTCAACCACCCAGTCGCGATGTCCCTGGTCAAAGTATCTGAAACTTGTGTCGTCCAGGCTGAGGTTCACGGTGCCAGTTGCACCTGGCGCCAGGTGAATTTTCGCAAAGGCTTTGAGCTCGTGGCTGGGTCGGTACACTTCCGAACGTTGGGCTTTAACGTAAAGCTGTACCACTTCCGCGCCAGCGTGTTCACCCGTATTGGTGATGTCCACGCTGATAGGCAGCGTTCCGCCCTGGGTGAATTCTGCACTCGAGGGTTGAGGTTCTGCGTAACTGAATTGGGTGTAGCTCAGGCCATGCCCAAACGGAAACAGAACGGGTTTATCTGCGCTGTCAAAATATCGATAGCCTAGGTATGGACCTTCGCGGTACTGCACCTGGCGGTTTTTACCAGGGAAGTTTTTATCGGCAGGTAGATCCGTCTGCGCCAGCGCAAAGGTTTCCGCCAGCTTGCCGCTGGGGTTGGCGATACCAAACAGCAGGTTGGCCACTGCACCGCCGCCCGCCTGACCCGTCAGGTAGGCTTCCAGAATGGCTTTAGGCTCTCTTATCCAGGGCATTCTGACGGGCGAGCCGTTTGACAGCACAACCACCGTATTGGGGTTTGCGGAGCACACCGCTGAAATCAGTCTGTTGTGCTGCCCAGGCAAGTCCATATGTGATCGGTCAAAACCTTCAGACTCGAATATGGTCGGCAAGCCGGCAAACAGAACAACGGTGTCGGCGGCACGTGCGCAGGCAACCGCTTCGTCGATCAGTCGGTAATCATCGACGCTCGTTTTCGGGTCGTATCCTTCTGCATATTTCAGCTGTTCGGCGGGGAGAATTGAGCTGATGGCGTCCCAGGCGTTGTCCAGTTGAGTTGGGTTAACCTGCGAACTGCCGGTGCCCTGATAGCGGGGCCGTTTGGCAAATGCGCCAATAATGGCAACGTTTGCAGATGTGTTTAACGGCAGGAGGTTATTGTCATTCTTCAGCAGCACCGCGCTCTGTTCCGCCGCCTGCTGGGCAAGCTGGTGGTGGGTGGGATGGTCAACGGTTAACTTGTTCTCGTGCATATCCTGACCCAGCAGTGACAGCGCAACGTTTCTTTCAACTGCGCGATCAAGTGCCGCTTCGGTTAAATAGCCGTTGTTTATCGCTTCGAGCACCAAAGTGTCGTTTATACCGCCGCTGCCTGGCATCTCAAGATCCAGACCAGAGCCCACGCCTTTAACGCGGTCGTTGGTTGCCCCCCAGTCCGTGACAACCAGGCCTTCGAATCCCCACTCATCGCGTAACACTTTGTTCAACAGCCAGTTGTGTTCGCTGCAGTATTCGCCGTTCACCCGGTTGTAAGCACACATCACCGTCCAGGGCTGAGACTCGCGCACCGCGATCTCGAAACCGCGCAGATAGATCTCTCTTAACGTACGCTCATCAACAATGGCGTCGATAAACATGCGCGCGTGTTCCTGATTGTTAACAGCGAAGTGTTTGATACTGGTGCCGACCCCCTGGGACTGCACGCCGTTAACCAGAGCAGCCGCAAACTTGCCGCTGAGCAGTGGAT
>CBDUMB010000339.1:0-4280 GCA_965368205.1 uncultured Pseudomonadaceae bacterium
CCGACCTGTATCGAACCTTGGCAAAGCTGGTCGAGGCGGAGCAGCAGGCGCTGGCGGCTGGCGCAGATCGTGAAACGGCGATCATGAAAGCTTACGCGCGTTTTTATACCGGTGATATCGCGCAGGATTTTGTGCGTGGCGCACAGGCATTAGGGGGCTTACACACGCTTCAGGATCTGGCCGAATGGCAGGTTTATGTCGAAGAACCGGTGGTCAGCGCGTATAAAGATATTGAGGTTTACAAGCTCAATACCTGGGTGCAGGGGCCGGTTATGCTGCAGGCGCTGAATATCGCTGAAACCATGGACTGGCAAAATATGGGTTTTAACAGCGCCAACTATATTCACACTTTGTATCAGGTGATGAACCTGGCCTTTGCCGACCGCGATTTCTATTACGGCGATCCCTACGTGCCTCCGGTAGAACCGCTGGCCGGTTTGTTATCGAAAAAATATGCCGCCAGTCGGCGTGATCTAATTGATGCCCAGAACAATGATCCGAATATCAAACCCGGTGACCCGTATCGTTTTCAAACAGGTAATAATCCCTACCTGGAATATCTTGAACAGTGGACCAACACGCCCCGTAGCGACAGCGGGGTGATGCCGCCCTGGCAACAGGCCAGTGTGGACATGGAACAGCACGAACGAGGGTTTCTGGCCGGTACCACAACGATACAAGCGGCGGATGCTCAAGGGTGGGTGGTGTCAGTGACGCCATCCGGTGGTTGGATTCCTGCAGCCATCGCCGGTGATACCGGCATCGGCATGAGTCAGCGGATGCAGAGCTTTGTTCTCGATCCTGCACAAAATCCGTTTAATGTGGTTCAGCCTGGCCAGCGGCCGCGAGCAACGTTGACACCCGGCATGGCATTAAAAGATGGCAAGCCCTATCTGTCTTTTGCAGTTCAGGGGGGTGATATCCAGGATCAGGTTCTGCTGCAGTTTTTCCTGGGCGTGGTTGAGTTTGGCATGAATGTCCAGGAAGCGGTGGAAGCGCCTTATTTCTGGAGTTACCAGATGCGCAACAGTTTTGCGGATCATCGTGCTGAACCTGGAAAAATTCTTTTGAATGAACAAACGCCAGCGTGGGTGCGCAAGGCCCTCCAGCAGCGGGGTTACAAACCGATATATCGGGATAAAACCTCAGGGCCGATCAATGCGATCATGTTTGATCAGGAGCAGGGGACGTTCACCGGTGGCGCCAGCGATTTTGGCGAAGACTATGGCATTGCCTGGTAGTCCTGGTTTTGCCTGCCGGCAGGTGAGTTGAATCATGAAAAGGGGAAGAGTGTGAAAGCAGAGCGTTATACAGCACCTGGGCGAATCGGTGATCCGGATTCGACATTGATCACAGACCCGCGGCTTGACCCGCGCATAGCTGCCGCGTTCGCGTTAGCCGCGGAGCTTGCCCCCGGCGTTGAGCCACCGCCGATTGGTGCTGATTATGAAGCTTGTCTTGCTTACTGCGCGGCGTTCGAAGCTGCCAGCGCGGCTCAGCATGAACTTGCAGAACAAATGATGCCGGATTTTCCGACAGTAGTGGTCTCGACAGAAGTGATTCGCTCAGTGGATGGCAACGATATAACCCTGCACATCCATCGCCCCGTACAACAACAGGCTGATGCACCCTGCGTGGTACACACCCACGGTGGCGGTATGGTGTTGATGACAGCACAGGACCCTGGCTTTCGGCGCTGGCGTAGCAGCCTTGCCGAACAGGGTCTGGTTGTTGTGGGTGTCGAGTTTCGCAACGGTGGTGGCAGCCTGGGTAATCACCCCTTTCCTGCAGGGCTCAACGATTGCGCCAGTGCTGTGCAGTGGGCACATGCAAACAAAGCTGCACTCAACGTGAAAACAATAGTTATCAGTGGTGAGTCAGGTGGCGGTAATCTGGCCATAGCGACAACCTTGAAGGCCAAGCAGGAAGGCTGGGGAAGTCAGATCGACGGTGTCTATGCAATGTGTCCCTACATCTCAGGTATGTATGCTGAGCCACCTGAGTGGCTGCCGTCGCTGCAGGAGAATGAAGGTTATCTGCTGGATGGCACCATGATGAGTGCCTTAGTGAAGGTGTACGATCCTGAGTTGGAGCACTCATCTAATCCACTGGCCTGGCCACTGCAGGCTAGCCAGGACACTTTGATGGGGCTGCCGCCGCATGTGGTGTCTGTGAACGAACTGGATCCACTGCGGGATGAAGGCTTGTGTTTCTATCGTAATTTACTTGGGGCAGGTGTGAGCGCTGTTGCTCGAACGGTACACGGCACGCCACATGCCGGCGACGGTACATTTCCAGATATCGTGCCGGATATTTATGCGGAAACCATCGGTTCGATCAGCCAGTTTGCACATCGGCTGGGTGATTAAACTAAATGTTGCGCAGCGGAATCGTATCGAGCCCCAGATTATTCTTCTCGAACACACGATCGGCGCGATAGCTGGAGCGTACTAATGGGCCAGATGCCACTTCGGTAAAACCCATTGCCAGACCGGCTTGCCGGTAGTTGGCAAACTGCTCCGGGTGCACCCAGCGATCCACGGGCAGATGATTTGCTGTGGGGCGCAGGTATTGTCCCAGAGTGACAATATCAACCTGGTGCTCGCGCAGATCCTGCATGGCCTGCATGATTTCATCGTCACTTTCTCCGATACCCACCATCAGGCTCGATTTGGTGAGAACTTCGGGACGCACCTCTTTGGCGTACGCCAGAACGTCCAGTGTCTGTTGATAACCGGCTCGAATGTCTCGTACCACGTGGGTCAGGCGAGACACGGTCTCCAGGTTCTGGGCAAACACCTGCAGGCCTGAATTGACCACCGTGGCCACGGCGTCTTTGTCGCCGCTGAAATCAGGTGTCAGAGCTTCCACTGCGGTATTCGGATTTTCGGCACGTATCGCCTGGATACAGGCGGCGTAATGGGCTGCACCGCCATCCGCCAGATCGTCGCGATCCACCGAAGTCAGAACCACATAGCGCAATTGCATCAGACGCACCGAACGTGCGGCATTGGCGGGCTCGGCCGTATCCAGCCAGCCTTTCGGGTTGCCGGTATCCACTGCGCAGAATTTACAGGCGCGGGTGCACACTGAACCCATCAACATGATCGTGGCGGTGCCGTGGCTCCAGCATTCGCCGATATTGGGGCAATGTGACTCCTCGCAGACGGTGGCCAGTTGGTGTTCGTTGACCGTCTTCTTCACATTTTTGAATTTTTCGCCGCCGCCGAGTTTGACCCGCAACCAGGGTGGCTTACGGTCGGTCGCGCGGGTGCTGTCGGCGCGGGTTTTCACGCCATCCTTGATCGCCTTAATCCCGTGTGCACTGGTGAACTTCTGCCCACTGACAACCCGCTGGTCGGGCCTGGAGGGGGGGGTGTTTTCAGATTTTCCGACGTCTTTTTGCATAACGGAAGTTTATCATGGCTCTGATCGAACGTTGCGTTGTTTTGCCAGCACTCCATAATGAGCGGTTGGAAAAACACAGTGAGACGGTTATGAGTGCAGCAGCATTGTCCCCCCAGCGCAAATTCATTTCACCACAGCCTGGCGATACCATTGAGACCATTGCTGCACGTGAAATGCCGGACCTCGCATTGGAAGAGGCTGTTGCTCAACTGACAAGCTGGAATCTGCACATCTTCCTGATGCGCTCTCCTCACGGCCTGATTACCGGCAGTGATGTGGTGTTTCTGGAACCACCGCAAAACGCTTCGTGAATCAACCAATTCTCCAGAACCAACCCGTTATCGTTGCCGCAGAAGTCACCGGCGGCCACGATGGACAGCCGGAACTGATCCTTAAAATCCGTTATGAAAATGGTGTGGTGGGCGATGCGGTCATGGCAAACGCACTGGGCGTGAAGCTCCTGGCACATTGCGGCGCCAGTGACCTCAGTGAGCTTGTCGGACAACCCTGGCAGGCAGTGATCGAAATTTTGCAGGATACTGACGGCGCCGCTTCTGGCACCACAGCACCCTGCCAGTCAACAGCGTAGAAAGCAGACACTCAAAGAGAGGGTAGAGAAATGTACGACATAGTGGTTAAGAACGGTCTGATTGTAGATGGCAGTGGTATGCCGGGATATCGCAGCGACCTGGGCATAAAGGCTGGCAAGGTAGCGCATATAGGTCGCATTGAGGATGCGCAAGGCAGTCAGATCATTGATGCTGAAGGCTGTGTGGTTGCACCTGGTTTTATCGACCCGCATACCCATTTCGATGCTCAGCTGTTGTGGGATGGTGAAGCCCGCCCGGCATTGGCTCACGGTATTACCACCG
>CBDUMB010000340.1:0-4267 GCA_965368205.1 uncultured Pseudomonadaceae bacterium
CTCATCAACAATGGCGTCGATAAACATGCGCGCGTGTTCCTGATTGTTAACAGCAAAGTGTTTAATACTGGAACCCACACCCTGGGACTGCACGCCGTTAACCAGGGCAGCGGCAAACTTGCCACTGAGCAGTGGATCTTCCGAAAAATACTCGAAATTCCGCCCGCATAAAGGGTGGCGTTTGATGTTCAGCCCAGGTCCCAACAGCACGGTCACATCTTCAGCGACACACTGTTCTCCCAGGGCGACGCCGACCTTCTCCAAGAGATCTACATCCCAGGAAGACGCCAGTGCGGAGGCGGTTGGGAAACAGGTTGCGGGGACACTTTTGTTAAGACCTACATGGTCAGCCTGACGATTCTGCTTGCGCAAACCATGTGGCCCATCGGTGACCATGACAGAAGGCAGGTTCAGCCTCTCCACGCCCTCCAGGAACCAGAAGTTTTTTCCCGAGCACAAGCTCGCTTTTTCCTGCAGGGTCATTTGCGCAACCAACGCACGCGCCTGATTATGTTTGCTCTTGATGCCTGCTGTAGCTGCCGCCATGTTCTGTTTCCTGAAACACCAGGCGCGCAGTATGGCAAACTCGATAGTAGAATGCCTCTGGGGAAAATAAAAAGGTAGCGGGGAGAAGGCTGGGCCATGCGCATTTTGTATATCGATATTGATACGTTGAGGCCAGATCATCTTGGCTGTTATGGCTACCATAGAAATACCAGCCCGAATATCGATAAGCTGGCCCAGAACAGTGCGTTAATGCATAACGTACACGCCTCTGACGTGCCCTGTTTGCCCAGTCGCACCGCGCTGCTAACGGGACGATTTGGTATCCACAATGGTGTCGTGAATCATGGTGGCACTGACGCCGATCCGGTGTTGGAAGGCGCTGGACGCGAATTCTGGTCCAGCCTGCAGATCAACAGTTTTCCCAGCCAGTTGAAACGAGCTGGCTTAAGAACAGCCAGCGTCAGTTCGTTTGCCCAACGCCACTCAGCCTTCCACTGGTATGCCGGTCTTGATGAGGCCTTTAATGTCGGCAAATACGGGCTGGAAACAGCGGACGAAGTGTATGCTATCGCCAGCGATTGGCTGCGGAGAAACGGACAAGGTGATAACTGGTACCTGCATGTGCATATGTGGGATCCGCACACACCTTATCGTGCACCTGCTGATTATGGCGATCCGTTTGCAGATGACCCCGTTCCGGCTTGGCTTTCAGAGTCCGTGCGCGCCGAGCATTGGGCTGGCTGTGGTCCGCATAGCGCCCAGGAAAGTAACGGCTATGCGCCTAAAGATAAGTTGCGCAAAATATTTCCGCGCCAACCACAGGATATACCTGACACAAAAGCCGTTCGGCAGATGTTTGATGGCTACGACACCGGTGTGCTGATGGCAGATGACTACGTTGGACGGCTTCTGAATCTGCTCGCGGATCTGGACATTGATGAAGATACGGTTGTCATGATCAGTTCGGATCATGGTGAAACCCTGGGAGAGATGAATGTCTATGGAGACCATCAAACGGCTGATCAGATAACCACCCGGGTACCTCTGATCCTGCACTGGCCGGGTAAGGTGCCGGCAGGGGACTACCACGCCAAACACTATCAGATAGATGTGTCGGCGACTTTGTTGGAACTGCTGGGCCAGAAAGTCCCTGCTACCTGGGATGGGCAGAGCTTTGCCGACACGCTTGGCAACGGTGATGACGTCGGCCGTGATGCACTGGTGGTTTCGCAGGCGGCCTGGGCCTGTCAGCGCGGTGTGCGCTTTGATGATTGGCTGTACCTGCATACCCGACATGATGCGTACCACCTCTATCCTGAACACCAGCTGTTTAACGTTGTCAGCGATCCGCATCAGCTGCAGAATCGGGCAAGCAAAGATGCGCCGATACTTGCCCGGGGACAGCAGATACTTGCAGACTGGTTGACCCTTAACCTGGTGGATGCGGCTCGCGGTGGTGATCCCCACGATAACGTTATGGCAGAGGGTGGCCCATACCATGTGCGCGGCAAGTTGCCTGAATACCTGGTCCGCCTGCGGGAGACTGATCGCGAAGCGCTGGCGATTGCGCTGGAAGCAAAATGGGGCTGATTTATCATATCCTTTAGTTGTTGGATCAAAACCTGATGCAAGGTGTCCTGTTTACTTTGTCGACGTGTCTGTTCTTTATGGGGCTGGTTGCGTGGATCTCGTATCTGAAAACCCGCGGCGAAGTGTCCACGCGGGATGGCTATTTTCTCGCTGGCCGCGGTCTAACCGGCACCTTCATCGCAGGTTCCCTTCTACTTACAAATCTGTCTGCAGAACAGCTGATTGGTTTAAACGGTTCCGCCTACGGATTTAACATGACGGCTATGGCCTGGGAGGTTACCGCCGGTATTGCCATTATTGTCATGGCATTGGTGTTTCTGCCGAGGTATCTCAGTGGTGCGTTCACAACCCTGCCTCAATTCCTTGAAGATCGATTTGATCCGGGGGTCAGAAGACTTTCGGCTTTGTTGTTCCTGCTGGGTTATGGGCTGATCACAATCCCGTCGATACTTTATTCAGGTTCTCTGGCAGTTCTGCGGCTGTTTGATGTACCTACGCTGCTAAACGTGGGTTTCGAGACGGCATTGTTGTTAACCATCGGCGTGATTGGCGTTGTGGGCGCTTGTTACGCTGTGTTTGGCGGATTGCGTGCGGTCGCTGTCTCGGACACCATAAACGGTATTGGTTTGCTTATTGTCGGCACCCTTGTGCCGGTTTTTGGTCTGATTGCGCTGGGTGACGGCAGCGCGATGGCGGGACTGGAAACGGTGCTGACGGTGGATACGCATAAACTCAACGCCATTGGTACCAGCGATGATCCCGTTCCGTTTGGCACCTTGTTTACCGGCATGATTCTGGCAAACCTGTTCTACTGGGGCACCAATCAATACGTTATTCAGCGCACCCTGGGCGCGCAAAGCCTGGCCCAGGGGCAGAAGGGTGTGCTGTTCTCAGGCTTTTTTAAGTTATTAGTGCCTTACTTCATGATGCTGCCCGGGATCATTGCCTATCATATGTATGCGGGCGAGCTGAAAACAATTGATCTGGCTTATCCCGCGCTGGTGGCGGACGTGTTACCTGTGTATCTGGGCGGGTTCTTTCTGGCTGTGCTGCTGGGGGCGGTATTCAGTTCGTTTAACTCGTTGTTAAACAGTGCAGCAACCCTGTTCTGCCTGGACATCTATCAACCGCTGAGGAAGAAACACTATAGCGATGCGCAGTTGATTCGTATTGCCAAGGTGGTCAGCGTGGTCATTGCTTTGTTCTCATTTGCCGCAGCGCCATTGCTGCAATATGCGCCGGAAGGGCTGTGGCAGGTTATCCGTGTGTTCACAGGTTTCTACAATATTCCGATCATCACCCTGGTGTTAGTTGGATTGTTTACGAAGCGGGTGCCCGCAGTGGCCGCTAAGGTGGTTGTTGTGTTCCACGTAGTGGCATATGGGTTGTTACAGTTTGTATTTGATCTGGATATCAGTTTTATCCATATCTACGCGATTCTGTTTGTCATTGAAGTGTCGATCATGCTGTTACTGGGTTCGCGCTACCCGACCGAGGCGTGGCACTATCCTGACCGTAGTGTTGTTGACATGACCCCTTGGCGGTTTGCTAAACCGACGGCGATTGTTCTATTCGCTGCCATTGTGCTGTCTTATTTACTGTTTTCACCCATTGGGCTGGTTGGCGGGCTAACCTCAGCATTCTGGTGGTGGTTTGTGCTGGTAGTCTCAGTGGCTGCGGCCGCGTGTTTGTGGACCGATCGATCCTGGCGGCAGGTGCATCACACCACACTGTAGCTGGTCAGTTTGCGATTGGCTTCGGCACGGCGGTTTCAGCAGGTTTGCTGGAGAAGAATCGGTATATGTCATCGCCAATAAGAACGTTGACCGGTACCAGGATCAGAGTGATCGCAGTGGCAAACAGAATACCAAAGCCTAGCGAGATACCCATCGGAATGAGGAACTGAGCGGTTGTTGATTTCTCCAGGAGCAGCGGCATCAGACCAAAGAAGGTGGTGAGAGACGTCAGAATAATAGGGCGGAATCGAATCACGCCTGCATTCAGAACAGCTTCGCTCAGTTGAACGCCTCTCTGTCGCTGTTTGTTCACCGCATCCACCAGCACCAGGGAGTCGTTAACCACAACGCCACTTAGCGCAAGAATGCCCATAACGCTCAGCATGGACAGGGTGTAACCCATGAACCAGTGGCCTGCCACGGAACCGATGAGA
>CBDUMB010000341.1:0-4261 GCA_965368205.1 uncultured Pseudomonadaceae bacterium
ATCCGGCAACCGTGTTTCGGCAACCACGGTCCGCAGGACGGTACTTGACCCCCAAGGCAGTGCAAACAACAAGTATCAACCCAACATTATGATAGAATCATGAGGTTTCATGATTATTCAGGAATAGTATGGCTACCGTAAAAGTGAGCTCTCAGGTCGAGGAACGCACTTGGGAGGACCTCAAAGCGCTGGCTGCAGAATCGCAACAGAGCATCTCGGGTGTTTTGACTGAAGCCATCGCTGAATATGTGCAGCGTAGACGAGTCCGCCCCGAGGTGAGATCGGCGCTGGCAAAGTCGATTGATAAAAACCGTAAGTTGGGAGAAATGCTTGCCAAGTGAGGGGCAATCTCCGCCTGGTGCCGTTGCATTCCTCACCCTTGAAGAAGTGCTGGAAATTCACGCCACGCTCTTGCAGGAGTTTGGCGGGCCACCTGGTGTTCGGGATCTGGGACTTCTGGAAAGCGCCTTGTTTCGACCTCGTACCGGATACTACATGGACCTCATCGAAATGGCGGCAGCGCTCTTCGAGTCCCTGCTTATGAACCACCCATTTGTGGATGGGAACAAGCGTGTCGCGTTTTTTGCTGTCGATGTCTTCCTGCGAATCAATGGTTTCCATATCGCAGTGGACGCAGACGACGCACACCAGAAGATCATTCAAGTAATCGAGAAAGGTACTGACGTGAAGGAATCCTTGGAGACCTTTCTCCGACAGTACACGGTGGAAAGCTAGGCCGAACCAGCTTCCAAAACTGTCACCCGTATGTGCTGGCAGCACCCTCTTCGATCGTGTCCCGATAGAATAGCGATACGTTGACGAGCACAGCTACATAGATGCAGGCTTCCCTGTGAACCTATGTGTGAATTGTCGGCGATGCGTTCATTTAGCTGCTTGTGTGGATCCTGACTACAGCGGATGTAGTTTAACGGGCACGTCTTTGATGCCACGAATAAAGTTGTTGGGGTTACGCTCTACCGCCCCAACAATTTCCACCTTGTGGAAACGCTTCATTATCTCCTCCCAAAGCACGCGCAACTGCATTTCCGCCAGGCGGTTACCCATGCAGCGGTGCACACCAAAACCAAATGCCACATGAGCCCGGGCATTGGGGCGATCAATGATGAAACGCTCGGCATCTTCAAACACGGATTCATCACGATTACCTGACAGATACCACATCACAACCTTATCGCCCGCCTTGATCTGCTGACCACCGAGTACATAGTCCTGTAAAGCAGTTCGGCGCATGTGTATCACTGGCGTTTGCCAACGCACCATTTCTGCCACCATGTTGGGAATCAGCCCTGGGTTGTCTCGCAGTTTCTGGTATTCATCGGGATACTGATTCAAACCGACAAGACCACCGCTGATACTGTTGCGCGTGGTGTCGTTACCGCCGACGATTAAAAGCAGAATATTGCCTAAAAAGAGCGCCGGGTCTTCATTCATTTTTGCGGTTTCAGGATTATTCTGCAGCATGGAAATCAGATCAAAAGAAGGCGGCTGACCTTGTTTTGCCGTCCACAACTGATAGAACGCACCTGCGCACTCCATCAGCTCCTGGTAGCGCGTATCCATGTCGATACTGTCGTCACCGGTCACTTCCGGAACAGCGGTGGTGATGTCAGACCAATACACCAGCTTGCGGCGATCTTCGTACGGGAAATCAAACAAGGTGGCCAGCATGCGAGCTGTGAGCTCAACAGACACTCGATCCACCCAGTTGAACGTCTCTCCTATGGGCAGGTTATCAAGAATATCTGCTGCCCGTTCTCGAATCAGAGGTTCGAACTCAGCCAGATTCTTTGGTGCAACCGTAGGTGAGACAACCCGACGTTGTGCGGAATGGTTTGGTTCGTCCATGCTGATGAAGCTTTTATTCTCCAGCTGCCCTTCAACCGGCACTGGATCAACAATCGCGATACCGCCTTTCTCAGAGGAGAACACCTGATGGTTGGTGTCGACTTCTTTAATGAGTTCGTGACTGGAAACCGACCAGAATGGTCCGGTTAAACTTTCCGGCTGGAAATGTACCGGCGCTTCTTTGCGCAGCCGCGCAAAGTAAGGCTGCCAGGTATCGCTCCCATAGAGCCCAGGCTGGCTGACGTCTATCTGGTCAAGTGCGATTGCGCTCAAATCCGAATTTGTTTTTACGTTCATTACCTTATTCTCCCTGAATTAATTACTTGCCTGGGCACTCTATGCCGAGCAAACGGGCGGCATTGCCACCCAGAATTTTTTCCCGCTCTAAGTCTGTCAGGCGTTGCATTTGACGCTCAATAGCTTCCGGCGAATGCGGCCAGGATCCTTCCGGATGAGGGTAATCGCTGGCCCAGCAGAAATTGTCAATCAGATCAAATTCAGCCGCGACCGCCAGGCCGGATCGATCTTCACCGAAGGTAGCATAACCCTGGCGTTTAAAATAATAGCTCGGTAGCTCCGGCAACTTCGGTTTTGCCCACATGTGATGTTTGCGATACGCCTCGTCCATGGCTTCCAGTGACCATGATACCCAGCCAATGCCGGATTCCACGAGCGCAAATCTCAGTTTGGGGAATCGTTCACAAATTCCCGAGGCGCAGAGCAACACCAGCGGCTCAATATTGGTGGTACAGCAGTGCGATACATAATTCGCGACCGCACCACCCGGCCCCCTCGCGGTAGTGGGATTGCGGCCGGTACTGACATGGAATGTGGCGGGCATATTTGTATCCTGCAGCGCCGCCCAGATTGGGTCGAACTCCGGCAGGTTGTAGTTCCGCTCCCGCGGTGGCTGGGGTCCGTACACTGGTTTGTTAGGTAAACAAACACCACGAAAACCCAGTGCAGCCACTCGTTCTATTTCAGAGACCGCGGCGGCAACATCGGTGGTGGTGATAAACGCCATAGGAAATTGCACATCCCAATGATCGTTGTACCAATCCCGTGCCCAGTTGTTCCAACCTTCGCAAAAGCGCATGGCCAGAGCCGGATCATCGTTGGCTATCTGGGCGGCTAAAAAAGCGGCACCTGGAAAGATAATCTCTGCATCAACCCCATCCCGAGCATTGTCCGTCACCCGTTTATCCGGGTAGCGGCCAGACAATAAGCGCTCTAAATCCTCCCCCGCCATCTTGTTGCGGTCGAGGAGGTGGGTGGGTACAGAAGATTCTTTTTTTTCTGCCTCGGCTTTCGGTTCACGTACACCTTCCGCTCTTTCCTGGTCCATCTCCTGGTCACGGCGTGCGCGTCGCTGTCTTAACTGTTCGCGCACATCATCGCTGATGTAGCCGGCCATCCAATCTTTTGGCTCGATGGCATGGCAATCTGCGGAAATAACGTAATATTTGTTACTGTCATCGGGACGGACCGTGCGACTCCAATCCTGGTGTCCTGGTGTTTCCGTGCGCCATGCTTGCGCTTCCAATAGCTCCGCTTCTCGCTCGCTTACTTCTGTCACGTTATCCCCTTAATCTTTTTCGTTAATAAGAATTCGCCCGTCGAATAAATCACGGATTTGTTTATCGTTCAAATCGAGCCAGTGCTGAAGGACCTCTCGGTTGTGCTCACCTCGGTGTGCAGTTGGCCCACGCACACCACTGGCCGCATTTGAAAAGCGATAAGGTGATTGGGGTATGGGTCGAGTGCCACCCGCACGATCATCCACCTCGGCGATCATGCCTCGGTGTTTGAGGGTGGGCTGATCTGCCAGCTCGCGCGGACCGCGAACCACACCCCAAGGGAGGTCTAAGATGTCCAGGAGACTGGTAAGCGCAGTCAGCGAGCCACAATCCATCAGGCGTTGTTCTATGGCAGCTTCACGCAACGCGACTTTCTCCTGCAGCGAGGCGCCTTCAGGGGTCGGATCCGCAAGCCCGGCACGACGATGCAGCCGTCGGAATAACAACTTCAGATCCGTCGCGATAAAGACCCGCGCGAACGGCAAATCATAAATCGGGCATATGGGTAGCGTGTCGGGTGTGTCTTCCAGGTCAAAGTGAGCGCGATCGTCGGTGACAAAGGTGGCGTCCATCATAGACATATCTATGTACTGGCCTACGCCCGTCTGGTCACGCAGATGAAGTGCCGCCAACAAGGCAATCACCCCGTGTAGAGATGCGTTAGTGTCAGCCACAGATAATGGCAAATCACCGGGTGGCGTGCTGTTGCGCGCCGCCAGGCGATGCATTAACCCTGCTTCCGCATGGACTATAGGCGCATAGGATGGTCGATGAGCTTCCGGTCGGTCCCGCCAAGGCAACGGTCCTGACCGGTCGAG
>CBDUMB010000342.1:0-4251 GCA_965368205.1 uncultured Pseudomonadaceae bacterium
TTGATCGTTCATATCAAAAGGCTCGCTGATTGTGATATCCATTGCCAGTCCACGATAGTCAGGCAAAAATACAACACCACGAGACAGCAGCAGATACTGGCCAATCACGCCTTGCAGATTATCGCAAATCTCCGGCGCTTCCGGGGTAACTTTTAAGCGCTGTGCCGGGCTGTATCGCAGCACCGGGTATTTAATGGTCAGCAGCGTCGAATCGTCGAGCCAACGTACCTGTGACTGTTCCAACGCATCTGCTGGTGTATTGCGAAACGCATCCTGCAGATTCACAGATTGACGCAGAGAAGCCGCAAGCGCGTTTAAATCCTGGCCGCCGCGAACACCGGTCACCAGCTGGCGCCAGTTGGTCTTGTCACTCAGCTGCTGCTTTAGCAGGCGCTCTACATAACCTGCACAACGGCGGGATGGCGTTTCTATTATCGCTAATGCCTGCTCGGCGCCCTGATCCAACCAGCGGTTAAGTTCCCGGCCACCGCGGGTAATGCCTACCTTGGTGCCACTGGTATTCGCCAGATAAACCGTATGAGGCTGCATGCAGAAGGTTTCACCCCACTGTGGCTCCCTGCAGCTATGCAGATGAAAATGACACCGTTCGGGACTGACGATACATAAATCGCATCGAGCCAGCGTACTGAAACAGGGGTAACAGTAACCGCCGCCGTAAAGTTTTGCGCTGGCGCTCTGACAGTTCAGACAGGTGGGCTGCCCCCGGTAAGTGAAGCGGATGCCACAACCCAGAAACGCCCGCAGCGCCAGACGCTGCCCCTCGAGCTTTAGGTGATACTCTGGTGTCACTGTCTCTGTGGTTCTGGCCACATCAGAGGTATCTGCCTGCAGGCTCTCCAGGCGGCCGGAAATGGGTGTAAAAGACATGAGTATGGCTACCCGCGTTTGTATGACGCGAGTCCGTTGCAGATGGTGTAAAATTGGCGCCAGTGTCCCGTGCCTTATCCGCCTTTGCAAGCAGGTGGAACAACCGGTCCAACAGCGTCAGCGAGGAATTTATGCAAGCTGTAGATAAAGAAGTGCTTACCCAACTACTTAAGTGGCTTGGCGATCAACAGAAGTGTTGGCTGGCCACTGTAATCCAGACCTGGGGTTCATCACCACGACCGGTAGGCTCACTGTTTGCCTGCAATGAAAGTGGTCAGATGGTGGGTTCGCTCTCAGGTGGCTGCGTTGAAGATGATCTGCTGTCGAAACTGGCTAATTCAGAGCTGGCAGCAGAAGGTCCGCAGTTTTTTGAATACGGCGTCAGCACAGAAGAAGCGGAACAATTTGGCTTACCGTGTGGTGGCACACTCCACATTGTTGTGGAACCACAGCATCTGAACCCGGACGCGCAAGCAAACCTGAAAACCTTGACTGAAGAGCTGGATGCCAGGCGCTGTGTTGCGCGCCAGGTCGACTTGAAAAGCGGTCGCAGTACTGTGCGTTGCGTAACCAAACACAGCCCCCTGGTGTTCGATGCAGAGACGCAGGTGTTAACGCATACCTACGGCCCTCGTCTGCAACTGTTTATTATCGGCGCCGGGATGGTCAGTCAGTATCTCGCTGAAATGGCGTTGATGCTCAATTATGAAGTGACGGTCTGTGACCCGCGACAGGCGATGGTGGACGATTTCAACGTCGCTGGTGTGCGGACCATTGTCGACATGCCGGACGATGCGATCAGAGCCTGCGCCAATGACGAATTGACGGCCATTGTTGCGTTGACCCACGACCCGCGTATTGATGATATGGGTCTGATGGAAGCGCTGACAACGCAAGCATTTTATATTGGTGCGATGGGTTCAACCCGCACCTCTGCCAGCCGCCGCGAGCGTCTGCTTGCCCTGGATATCAGTGCGGAAAACATCGATAAACTGCACGCCCCGATCGGCCTGCCCATAGGTTCCAAAACTCCGCCAGAAATTGCCATTGCCATTCTCGCGGAAATAAGCGCCATTCGCAGCCAGCGCCTGCCGGAAGTTATCCAACAGTTAAATTCCGCCAGTGCAGGTTGACAGCGGTGCTCTGATCCTTGGCGCGGGGTTTTCACGTCGGTTTGGGGCAGATAAAAGGCTTGCCCAACTCAACGGTGTCAGCGTTGCAGAGTTAACCCTGCAGACCTACTGCCGTGTTTTCAGCGCCGTTCGTGTGGTCGTGAAACCCGAAGATGCTGCCCTGATCAACCTGATCGAAGCGTTGCCGGTAGAGATTATCCGCTGCCCTGATGCCCATCTGGGTATGGGTTTTTCACTGGCCTGCGGGGTTCGCAATCTTTCCTGGGACTATGCTTTTATCGGCTTGTTAGACATGCCGTTTATACAGGTTCAAACCCTTGCACGTCTTAAGCAGGCGGCATCAGATGCGCCTGCAAAAGCCATTATTCAACCCCAGCTGGAGGATGCTTCCGGCGGACATCCCGTGGGCTGGCCGCGCCACTACTATCCTTTGTTGGGCAAGATTAATGGCGATCAGGGTGCACGTGGTTTGTTAGAGCGTTATCAGAAACAGATAAAATACGTGGTCACGGATGATATCGGTATCATCCGTGACATAGATCGTCCTGAAGATTTACAGACACCGCTGTGAAACCACAGTGCACATCTGCAACGCGTTGTGTTTATTTGATCTTGCAAAATACAATGAGGGGCATAGGCTTCGCGTTGTTCATTATGCTTATTTAAGGCTGTTGATATGCATCCGGTTGGCAACATCACTGAACGTTTTACGCAAGTCATTGCGGGTACGCAGAATCCAGAACTGGCTAATGTTAGCGGCCCTGGAGATTTGTGGCCCCTGATGCGCGAAGAGGCGCAGCGCAAAGCACAGGAAGAGCCTATATTAGGCAGCTATTTCCATGCGACCATCCTGAACCATCAGACTTTTGGCGATGCACTGAGTTTTCGCCTGGCCAGCAAGCTGGATAACCCTATGCTGCCTACGATGTTGATTCGAGATGTGATTGCGCAGGCTATGGAAGCTGATCCAATGCTGCTATCTGCCGCGGAAATAGATGTCCTTGCTACCTACACGCGCGATCCAGCGTGTGACGACTTGTCAACACCGTTCCTGTTTTATAAAGGCTTTCATGCTCTACAAGCCCATCGTGTAGCGCATTGGTTATGGGGCCAGGGAAGACGCACCCTCGCGCAGTTTTTTCAGAATCAGATTTCCGTCACTCTCGGCGTTGATATCCATCCAGCGGCACGCATGGGCTCCGGCATCATGTTTGATCACGCAACCGGCATTGTTATCGGCGAAACCGCAGTTGTCGAAGACGATGTCTCCATGCTGCACGGGGTAACCCTGGGCGGAACCGGCAAAAGCAGCGGTGACAGACACCCTAAAATCCGCAAAGGCGTTTTACTGTCAGCGGGTTGCAAAATTATTGGCAATATCGAAGTGGGTACAAATGCAAAAGTTGGCGCCGGCAGCGTCGTGTTGGAAGATGTGCCACCTAATGTCACCGTAGCCGGTGTGCCCGCCAAAATTGTTGGGGCTCTGAACAACAATATTCCCGCGCACGAAATGGATCAAAGTATCTGAGGCATGCGCCGTTCTCACCCCATGAGGTTCTATGGCTGATCAAGACAACAACAGCAGTCAATCTGCTATAGCCCAACCCAAATGTCCGGTTTGTGCTGTCGCCGGCAGCGAACACATTGTCAGTACACCCAGCCGCGAGCGTTCAAAGGCAAAACAGCCGTGGTTTTACATTATTCACTGTGGCAGCTGCGGGCATGTGTACAACACGCTGTCCAAACATAGCTTTACTCAGGCGGTAACGCCTAATTTTGTGCTGCCAAAACCCAGCTAACCCTGTTTGTCAGTACTTTCTGCAACGAGCTTGTCTTTCACCCGTTGTATGATCTGTTTCATAGTCGCCTGGTCCTGCGCACCAGGCAGCAGAAACCGATCAGCCAGATAATAGCCGGGCACACCGCTGAGCCCGAGATCTGCGGCCCTCTCTCGCTGCTGCTCGATTTCTTCAAGCCCACGGTTTTCGGCAAGATACTCCTGCAAGGGCTCCAGAGGTAAATCCACCTGGTTGGCGGCAGCCATCAGTTGCGCAATATCGCCGATATCTACACCGCGGCAAAAGTAGTCTTCAAACAGAATCTGCGCCAGCGTGTGCTGCACACCATAGGGAAATGCAAATGCAAGCACCTGGTGAGCCAGACGGGTATTCGGCATCCGTTTGATTAAGTCATAGCGCAGATGCAAACCTTCCACCAGGGCTTCCTGCAC
>CBDUMB010000343.1:0-4194 GCA_965368205.1 uncultured Pseudomonadaceae bacterium
TCACGGCGACATGTTATACCTGCCGCCAGGCACGGCATTGCCACAACGTGTGCATGGCGCCTTCGTTTCTGACGATGAAGTGCACCGCGTGGTGGAAGATTGGAAACAACGGGGCACACCAGATTATCTGGATGATATTCTCAGCGGAGAGATGGAAGGTGAACCGTTTGTGCAGCTGGATTCTGCCAACGGTGACACTGAACAGGATGATGAGCTGTATGATGAAGCTGTGCAGTTTGTGCTCGACTCCCGCCGCGCATCCATATCGTCTGTACAGCGAAAATTACGTATCGGTTATAACCGTGCCGCGCGATTGATCGAGGCCATGGAAGCCGCTGGTGTTGTATCTTCAATGAGTTCTAATGGTAGCCGTGAAATACTTGTACCTAATCGCGATTAGCCTGCTGCTCTGGTCAACCGGGGTTAGCGCAGCAGAAACGCAGCGCTCTCAACCGCAGCCTGCACAACAGTTGCAGGCGCGCCTTGAGAAACTCGATGGGGTTATCGCGCGATTTGTGCAACAGGTAACCAACGTGCAAGGCTTCGTAGTTGAAGAAACCCGCGGCGTCCTGTACCTGGCAAAACCACGGTTCCGCTGGGAAGTTGAATCGCCTCTGCCACAAATCATTATCGCCGATGGTGATGACATAGAAATCTACGACCCCGATCTGGAACAGGTCACACAGCGCAACATCCAAGGCGACCTGCAACAGGCACCGCTTGCGCTGCTGTCCTCTGGTGCAGCTCTGTTGACGGATCATTTTACCGTGAGCAGAGGAGAGCTTGATGCCGGAGGCACGCACTTTGTTTTGCGGCCCATTGCTACCGATGCGTTGTTCAAGACCCTCGAACTGCAATTCAGCGGTGAGTCACTCAGCGGTATCAACATTGCTGACCATGCAGGACAACAAACCTTCATTCGGTTCGAACAATATCAAGCCCAGCAGGTGATACAATCCAGCGTTTTCGAACTGGATTATCCGCCGGGTACCGACTTTGTACGAGGATGAGACACAGCAAACCACGCTGGGATTAATGTCAGGGCAGGGTACGCAGGGCGAACCCCCGCTGGCAGAGCGATTGCGCCCGACATCACTTGCTGATTTTGTTGGTCAGCAACACCTGTTAGGAAAAAACCGCGCGCTGGGTGAACTTGCTCGCCGCCAGCACATTCACTCAATGATATTGTGGGGGCCGCCAGGTACTGGCAAAACCACGTTAGCACGTTTGTTAGCCAAAGGCGCAGACGCGCGTTTTGTCTCAATTTCCGCCGTACTGGCAGGCGTCAAAGAAGTCCGCGAAGCTGTTGCAACTGCCCAGCAGTATGCTGCGCAGGGGCAAGCGACGATTCTATTTGTCGACGAAGTACATCGATTCAACAAGGCGCAGCAGGATGCTTTTCTACCGCATGTTGAGCGGGGCACAGTCACCTTTATCGGCGCGACCACGGAAAATCCATCATTTGAGGTCAATCCGGCACTATTATCCCGCGCACGGGTTTATGTCCTGAAATCCCTTGAAGAAGCTGACCTGGCCATTCTTTGCCAGCGTGGCGCAGATTCTCTGCAGGTGAAACTGGATGAATCGGCACAACAGCAACTGGTCAAAGCCGCCGATGGTGATGCCCGCCGCATGCTGAACGTCCTGGATATTG
Source organism: uncultured Pseudomonadaceae bacterium (assembly GCA_965368205.1). Taxonomy (GTDB): domain Bacteria; phylum Pseudomonadota; class Gammaproteobacteria; order Pseudomonadales; family Azotimanducaceae; genus UBA4421. The sequence continues at coordinate 1,655 of CBDUMB010000343.1, forward strand.
CCGCCCAGTTAGCCGAGGACGTCATCACCCCGGAACATATCGAAACCGCTTTGGGTGACCAGGTGCGGCGTTTCGACAAAGGCGGCGATATTTTCTACGAACAGATATCTGCCCTGCACAAATCTTTACGCGGCAGCGACCCGGATGCTGCGTTGTACTGGTTCTGCCGCATGCTGGATGGCGGCGCAGACCCACGCTATCTTGGTCGCCGCCTGCTGCGCATGGCCAGTGAAGACATCGGCAACGCAGACCCAAGAGCGTTGGAACTGACCCTGGCAGCAATCACCACTTTTGAGCGCCTGGGCAGCCCTGAAGGCGACCTGGCGCTTGCACAGGCGGTTTTATATCTGGCCAGCGTGCCGAAAAGTGACGCGGTATACAGCGCGTTCAACCAGGCGATGGATACCGTGCGAAACTCGCCTTCGCATTCGGTGCCAATGCACTTACGCAACGCGCCTACAAAACTCATGCGTGGCTTGGGATTCGGATCCGACTATCGGCATGCGCACGCTGAAGACACCAATGCCGGGGCTTTTGCCCCGGGTGAAGATTACTTTCCTGAAGAAATGGCACCACAGCAGTTTTATTTTCCCAAAGCTGCGGGTTTAGAAAGCAAAATAAGCCAGCGTTTGCAGCAACTGCGAGAATTAAACAGCAACGCCCCACAAAGCCGACGTCAGCAGCACGATGAAGGGAAAAGTTCAACATGAATGCGCTGACGTTGCTGACAGTAGCAGCTGGTGGCGCCCTGGGCGCAATGCTCAGATTCACCATCGCCGCTTCAATCGGGGCACATCACCTGTTTCCTTGGGCCACGCTTACCATTAACATCGCCGGCTCATTTGCCATCGGCCTGGTATGGGGTGGTTTTGGGCACTCAGAATGGTTTCAGAACTGGGGCCGTTTACTGATTGTGGTTGGCATGTTGGGTGGTTTTACCACTTTTTCTGCGTTCTCACTGGAAACGCTCAGCCTGCTGAACAGCAACAGATTTATCCTGGCAGGCGGCTACGTTCTGGCGTCCGTGTTGGTATGCCTGATTGCAGTTTATTTTGGAGAGAGGACAGGGCAGGCATTGTTGCCCTGAGAACAAATTATGTTGGATATAAAAACACTCCGGGCAGACCCGCAAGCCTGCGCAACACGTTTAGCTGTCAAAGGTTTTCAACTCGACGTCGATCATTTTCTCGACCTGGAAAATCAACGCCGGGTCCTGCAACAAGAAAGTGAACACCTGCAGAATGAACGCAACCAGAAATCAAAAACCATTGGCCAGGCAAAAGCCCGGGGTGAGGACATCACACCTTTAGTAGCTGAGGTAGGCGATCTGGGTGATCGATTGGATCAGGCCAAAGAACGTTTCAACTTATTGCAGGACGAACTTCAGGGTTTCCTGCAGGCCATACCCAATACACCTGACGCTTCTGTTCCAGAAGGCTCTGATGAGGATGATAATCAGGAGATTCGGCGCTGGGGAAACCTGCCCGCTTTTAATTTTGAACCTAAAGACCATGTCGCCCTGACCGAAGGCGGCAGTATGGATTTTGAAGCTGCGGCGAAGATCTCAGGGTCCCGTTATGTGGTACTTCATGGCCAGCTGGCGCGATTACAACGCGCACTGACACAATTCATGCTCGACACGCATATCAACGAGCACGGCTATCAGGAAGTGTACGTGCCGTACATTGTTAACGCGGACAGCCTTTATGGCACCGGACAGCTGCCTAAATTTGCACAGGATCAGTTTCGCATCGAGGGCGAGCAGGAAACTTACCTTATCCCGACCGCCGAGGTGCCGGTAACCAACCTTTATCGTGACAGCATTGTTGCTGTTGAAGAGTTACCGATCAAACATGTTTGTCATTCACCCTGTTTCAGAAGTGAAGCCGGTGCGCATGGAAGAGACACCCGGGGCATGATTCGCCAGCACCAGTTCGAAAAAGTTGAAATGGTTCAGCTTGTTCAACCGGAGCACTCCTGGCAGTCATTCGATGAATTGACCCACCATGCCGAAAATATACTGAAAACCCTGGAACTACCGTTCCGCACAGTCGTGCTATGTGGCGGCGACCTCGGCTTCTCGGCAGCTAAAACCGTCGACCTTGAGGTTTGGTTGCCCGGTCAGGATCAATATCGGGAAATATCATCCTGCAGCCATTTTGCCGACTTTCAGGCCCGCCGCATGCAGGCACGCTATCGTGACCCGGAAACTAACAAACCGGCTCTGCTGCACACACTGAATGGCTCGGGTCTGGCCGTTGGACGAACAATGATAGCTGTGCTGGAAAACTATCAGGATGGTGCAGGTAAGGTTGCCGTTCCTGACTGTTTGAAACCCTATATGGGCGGTATCAGCCATATTGAACTGTAAATGAGCCACTGATGTTCTTTTTACCGCTGTTTCACAATCTTGCCGGGGCGCGCTGCCTGGTTATTGGTGCAGGCACCACTGCTGTCCGAAAAATTCGCTGGTTGCTGCGCGCAGATGCAGATATCGAAGTTATTGCACCGGATGTTTCCCAAGCGATAGAAGAACTCGC
>CBDUMB010000344.1:0-4191 GCA_965368205.1 uncultured Pseudomonadaceae bacterium
AAAAGGCATCAGCATCGGTGCGCCTGCCAGCGCGAGTTCGTCGGAGAACACGTGTTGCTGTGTGGACGTCCAGCCCGTGCCGCCTTGTTCAACGGGCCAGTCCGGTGCGATCCAGCCTTTTTTGTACAACGCCTGATGCCAGGCTGTACCTTCTTTGCGACTGATGCCAAAACCCAGGGATGCTGCTTTGAGCAGGTCTGGTGTGAGTGCATCCGCTAAAAACTGCCGTACTTCGCTGCGAAACGCTTCAATGTCTATTTCACTCATAAGATGTGCCGCTACCTTGAACTTAAATTAAGTAATTAGAGTGAAGGGTATCACCAACTGTAAACCGTCTCGATAGGCTGTCAGACCAGATCTGTGGCGCATTTATTTGGAATTTGTCGGCTATCCGGGGTTGACGGAAAGGCTAACCCCGGATAAGGTGTGCTGGTGTATTACATGTATATAACACCATGACGGACTGGGACGAACGCACACCAATATATCTGCAGCTACGGAGCTTGGTTCTGCAACGCATCATCAGCGGATCGTTGGATGAAGGTGAGCCGGTGCCCTCTGTACGACAGGTGGCGGCAGAAGAAAAAATCAATCCGCTGACCGTATCCAAGGCGTATCAGATTCTGGTCGACGAAGGCCTGCTGGAAAAGCGTCGAGGCGTAGGCATGTATGTGAATGCCGGCGCGCGCGCCGCAGCCCTGGCCCAGGAGCGTGAGGCCTTTCTCACCCAGGAGTGGCCGCAGATAAAACATCGTATTGAAATGCTTGGTTTGAATATTGAGCAATTATTGTTGGGAGATAAGTAATGTCTGTCATTTCTGCGCAGGGTTTGCGTAAAAAATTTGGCAACGTACATGCACTGGATGGTTTCGATCTGCAGGTTGAACCGGGCCGCATTGTCGGGTTGATCGGGCCAAATGGATCAGGCAAAACCACCGCGCTTAAATCAATTCTAGGTATGGCCGCCTTAGATGCAGGTCACCTGGACGTCCTGTCTTTTCAGCCCAAAGCACAACGCGCGGCGCTGATGGAACATGTGGCGTATATCGCAGACACGGGCATTCTGCCTCGTTGGATGCGGGTCAAAGATCTGCTTGAGTACGTGGATGCGGTGAACCCCAGCTTTGATATTGCGCTTGCTCGCGAAGCGTTAGCCAGAACCGACGTCCAGATGGAGAAGAAGATCAAAGTGCTGTCTAAAGGCATGCACGTACAGCTGCATCTGGCCATCGTGCTGGCCATAGGTGCACAGCTGCTGGTACTGGATGAGCCAACCCTGGGGTTGGATATTCTTTACCGCCAACAGTTCTACGATGGCGTGCTGAACGACTATTTCAATGAACAGCGCAGCATCCTGATCACCACGCATGAGGTGCGTGAGGTGGAACATATTCTGACAGACGTGGTGTTTATACACCGCGGTAAAGCCTGTCTCAGCCTGGCTATGGATGATCTGCCTGATAAATTTTTCAAACTGACCAGCGCACCGAATCAGACCTTACCGCCGGGAGCGCTGCAGACGCGCCCAACCCTTGCGGGCACTGAATCTATCTACAACAACATGGGTAAAGCCGAATTGCAGCCCTACGGAGAGGTCAGTACGCCTAATCTGGCGGAGTTATTTGTGGCGGTAGTGGAGAGCCAACATGTCTAAGTTTATCGGCTTACTGGTGCGCGAATGGCGCGAACATGCAAACGGTTTTCTATGGGCGCCTGGCGCGATCTTAGGCGTCCTGCTGCTTGTCGGTCTATTCAGTCTGTTTGTTGATCCCCAGGTTGAGGCAGACATGAACAGTCTTGACCGGCAGGAGCTGGAACAACGCATAGACGGACGGGATGCCAGCGAGTTAAGCGGGCTTGAAATGTTGGCAACCATGACGCTGGATGCAGCGGGCAGCACAGACGCCGAGTTGCGGGAGAAAATTACCAGGGCGCTGTCGTCGGTAGCGGTGCCCTTTAATCTGGTGTTCTTCATTCTTGCGTTCTCTGTTCTGATTAACTGCTTGTATGACGAGCGTAAAGATCAATCCATCCTGTTCTGGAAATCCATGCCGGTCAGTGATGTCGAGACGGTGTTGAGTAAGTGGGTGTTTGTCAGTTGGGTGGCGCCGATAACAACCATTGCGGCGATCTGTCTGGCGCAGTTTTTTGCTGTTGCGTTTATTTCCGCGTTTGTTGAACAGGGCATGGCAGGGCGGATCTGGAGCGCCAGTCAGATCTGGCTGCGTCCGTTTGACCTCGTACTGCGCTTTGTCTTTCTAGGCTTATGGTTACTGCCCGTGGCTGGCTGGATTATGTTTGTCTCCTCCTGGGCCAAACGATTACCAACCTTGATTGCGCTGGGTGCACCCTGGGTTGTCACTCTTTTAGAAAGGTTGTTTTTTGGCAGCAATCATCTTTCACAGACGATGAGCCACCATCTTGCGCAGATGTACAACACCAGCTTGTCATCCGCGGTTGACCTGACCGCACCATTTTCGAGCTTTGCGCAATTGTCGTTCTGGCTCGGGTTGGTTTTGGGTGCCGGGTTGCTTGGCGCCGCTATTGTCTGTCGTCAGCGTATCAACGATGGCTAAGATTTAAGCCTGCTCAGCAACTCGCTGAGCTGGTCTGCTGGAAGATCGGGCACATGGAAGCTGGTGCGGCTGATGAGATTAGCAAAACGGCTCTTCATCTGGTCGACGACGTCTTCCGGCGTACCAACAATGCCAATGGTGTTCACCATCTCATCGCTGATCAACGCTGCCATTTCATCTGTGCGATGGTGACGGTTCAGGACGATCAGCTCATCCTGCAAATCACCCCAGCCGTGGATTTCAAGTACAGGTTTGTAAGCCACCGTACAGCCGTAAAAAGCGATGTGCCCGCGCAGCACGTTGACCGCTTTGTCGATGGCTTCGTTGCTGGTACCTGTGGCGATCATCGGCGCATAGTCCAGCACAAAGTCAGATAAATTTCTGCCACTGTTGTTCAGTCCGTTCTCAATTGCCGGCAAGGTGACTTCAGTCATATATTTTTCGGACGAGAACGGATGCATGATCATGCCGTCCGCTATTTCTGCCGCTACCCGGGTCATCAATGGTCCGGTTGCTGACAGGACTATTTTAGGCCGCGGACCAGAAACGTTGTCGGGCGTGAACGTTGCCGGCATTAAATTGTGCTGATAGTACTCACCCTGGTAGTCCAGACGTTTGCCGTCGTACCAGCAGTCGTAGATCGCATTCATCGCTTCAATGAATTCACGCATTTGTGCGGCGGCTTTGTGCCAGGGCATGCTGAACCGCCGCTCGATGTGGGGTTTTACCTGTGAACCAAGCCCGAGCACCAGGCGGCCGTTGGAGAAGCTGTTCAGATCATGGGCCAGCTGCGCCATAGTCATGGGGTTGCGTGAAAACGCAACAGCGACGGATGTCACCAGTTCAATCCGCTGAGTGTTCGCCGCCGCCAGGGTCAGCGGTAAAAACGGGTCATGATTGAGTTCCGCCAGGCGTATGCCGTCGTAGCCAAGCGACTCAAGCGCTGCAGCTTGAGCGGCAATTTTGTGCATGTCTGCGGTAACGGGAGCATCTATTTTCATTGCGCGGCGCTCTCTAATGCCTGATCTAACAAAGCCATGGCCTGCTCGGCGAAGTGCCACATATTTGCTTCGCGATTATTGTGTCCGCTGATCACGGTACGGGTTAATGTTACGGGGCCTGCCACTGCGAGTACGCAGGTGCCTGCTGGGTGGCCGTAAGGTGCGCCGGCAGGTCCGGCAACGCCCAGTTCCGCGATTGCCCAGGTGGTATCCAGTTGCCTGCGTGCATGTTCTGCAAAAGCCTGCACCATAGGTTCCGTTAGCGGTTCGAGTCCCTCTACATCCTGTTTACGGATCTGTAGCAGTTCTTTGCGCGATGCAAGCGTGTAGACCACGCTGCCTCCGACGTAATAAGCGCTGGCTCCGGGTACTGCCAGTAATTTGGCGGAAATCAGCCCCGCGGTAGACGACTCCGCGACAGCAACGGTCTGCCCGGCTGATTTCAGCTGTTGGCTTAGTCTGGTTACGGTTGGTGTGACAAGCACATGGACATCGCGATCCGCAGGGTTGGACATGGCATTTTGATTCAAAAAGTTACAGCTGTGAATATCCCATAATTCTGTTTGCTTTTGTATCGAGTTGTCAGAGGTGTGTTTTGGTCGCTTGACTTGTTG
>CBDUMB010000345.1:0-4185 GCA_965368205.1 uncultured Pseudomonadaceae bacterium
GCACACCACACCTGATTGTACTGTTGAGCGCGGTCCTGCTTGCTGCAGGCTGCGCCAACCGCAATATCATCATCGACCCTAAAGGGGTCAACATGACCCAATACAATCAGGATCTGAGCGAATGTACTGCCCTGGCTGAACAGGTCAACGTGGGCGGTCAGACCGCCGGGCGAGCCCTGGCTGGCGCTGCAGTGGGTGCTGCCATAGGCGCAGCGGTTGGCAACAGTGACACCGCGCAACGCGGCGCAGGCGTGGGCGCAGTAGCCGGTGGCGCTGAAGGCGCAGGTCGCGCAGCCAGCGAAAAACAGGCCGTGGTGCGCAACTGTCTGCGTAACCGCGGCTACTCGGTGCTGAACTGACAAACCACTAAGTAGTTCCCCTTAAAAGCCCAATTTTTCGGGCATTTCACGTCAGACACGCTCCGGCATTGCTGGCGCCTGCCGGGTAGATGTGAGTAAAATCAATGCCCTGGAATCGCCAGTTGAATCAACCAAATAAAGAGGGGAACGATGGCAGAAGCAGCTCTGGAAAACCCAGACCTTTTCGACTTAACCATGTCAGAAGAGGCTCAGCCTCTACTCGATGCGGTTAAAAAACACATCAAAGAAAACGTAGAACCAATAACCGAGGAATTCTACGCACTCGGCGAAGGCCGCGCAGACCGCTGGAGTTGGGCACCTGGACAGCTCGAGCTACTCGATACCGTCAAGCAGAAAGCCAAAGACAACGGTCTATGGAATTTCTTTTTGCCTGATGCCGATACCGGTGAGGGCCTGTCCAACCTGGACTATGCCTATATCGCAAACGAACTGGGCAAAAACAGCCTGGCTTCCGAGACCTTGAACTGCTCTGCGCCTGACACAGGCAACATGGAAGTACTCGAGCGTGTCGGCACACCTGCACAGAAAGAACAGTGGTTAAAACCTCTGTTGAACGGTGAGATCCGCTCTGCATTTGCCATGACAGAACCTGGCCTGCCCTCTTCTGATGCCAAAAACATCAGCACCGCAGCTGTACTTGAAGGTGACGAGTGGGTCATTAACGGTGAGAAATTCTATATCTCAGGCGCCGGAGATCCTCGCTGTAAGATCATGATTACCATGGTAAAAACCAGCCCGGATGCACCGCCACATAAGCAGCAGTCGCAGATCCTTGTGCCCATTGATACTCCCGGGGTACACATTCTTGAAGGCATGGAAGTCTTTGGCCAGGACGATGCGCCACACGGCCACATGCATATCAAATTTGATAACGTGCGTGTGCCTAAAGAAAACATGTTGCTCGGCGAAGGTCGCGGCTTCGAAATTTCTCAGGTTCGTCTCGGCCCTGGTCGTATCCACCACTGCATGCGCTCTATCGGTGCTGGTGAACGTGCCCTTGAACTGATGATCCGCCGTGCCAGCACCCGCAGTGCGTTCGGCCGTCCAATCATCCAGTTGGGTAAAAACATCGAAGTGGTATCGCGCGCGCGCATCGAATTGGACGCTTGCCGTCTGATGGTGCTTCAAGCTGCCAGAGCCATGGATATCATGGGCAACAAAGAAGCCCGTATCCATGTCAGTGCGGTGAAAGCGATGGTGCCAGAGAAAGTCTGCAAGATCATCGACCAGGCCATCCAGATGCATGGCGCAACCGGTGTATCCCAGTGGAGCCCGCTGTCACGCATGTATGCTGGCCAGCGTACTTTGCGTATCGCTGATGGTCCTGATGAGGTGCATCACATGGTTGTTGGCCGTCACGAGGTTCGTAAATACGAAGGTTCGTAAGGTCACCCATCTGAAGAGAATAAAAAGCCCACGCTAGCGTGGGCTTTTTTTTAGGTTTGAAAAGAGAAGCGTACGCCGCTTCGAACAGGTATCGGGCGGCCATCATCCAGATAGGGTTCAAAACGCCACTTTTTAACCGCGCTCAGAGCGGGCTCCAGCAGTTCAGAACTACTGGTTTCAACAACCTCTATATCTTTCACGCCGCCATCTTCATCTACGGTGAACAGAAGTTCGACCCAACCACCCTGTGAATTCCTGGGCAGAATGGGTGCAGCCTGACGTCGTACAACCAACTCTCGAATAGCCAGTACCGTATCGAAGTTACCCGCTCTGGCGGTCGCTCGTCGCTGCAGGAAATCCAATTCCGACTTTATGCCACGTAACTCGGAGTTAGTTGCACCTGCCTGCTCAGCCTGGCTGACCAGCGTAGCCGCCTCGGCAAGGCGCTCTTCGCGGGCGAGCGCCCAGGCCTGATCCAACAACCCGTCAATCACGAGACCAACCCCGGACTGCGCTGCAGTGGAGTTAGGGTCTTTCTTCAAGACCGACTGATAGTGATCCAGCGCACCAATCCCGGTGGGTGAATGAATACCCAGGAGATGCCCCTCCTGCATGGCCTTCGCTGCAGCAAGCAGGTCTTCTTTGACCGCCTGATCTTTGACCATATCAGTCCACTGCAAGGTGAGTTTCTCTGTTTGTGCAATACCGGGGGCATCTGGCGCAATGCTTTTTGCCAGCGCAATCAGCTCGCGGGCGCGCGCATGATTGTCAGCAAAGGCTTCTGTTTGAGCGACCGTGGCCAGACGTTGTGCAACAGACTCAATACCCTGTTGTGCAACGATGCTGGCGGGGTCCATGCTGAGCATTTCCTGATAAGACGCCAGCGCGTTGTTACCCACAGGTTTAGTCAGATTACCGGCTGCGATCTGATCTACTGCGCGATCACCCAACCATTTGATCCGTTCAAAACGCTCTACCCGGGTAACAACTGAGCGTGCAGCCAGGTTGTTTGCATCAATCGCTAGTGTTTGAGCGGCCCAGTCTGCAGCAGCTGACCAATCCTCTTTCAGGAGTGCTGATTCAGCAGCGTTAATCAGATAGCTGGTAATACGTTCGATACCTGCCAGAGCGGACAGATTTTCAGCGTCTCGATCCAGCATTTTCTGGTAGTAGAACAACGCGCTGTCACCTTCTGGTCGAGTGATCCGACCCGCAGCGTAAGCCTGTTCAGCACGTTGAATCCAGGTTGTCTCGGTGACATCAGATACGGTTGTGAGTGTAAATCGGGGTATCTCAGGCAGGTCAGACAGCACCTGTCCGGGACCTTGTTTCAACATGAACCAGCTGCCAACAACACCAAGGATAACTACCCAGGCAGCCACAGTGAAACTCTGGCCAATGCTTAAACTGCTGTCACGCCAGGCGAACGCGTTCATGCTTGGGTACCCAACAGCCAATGTTTAAAGCGTACCCACGCACTGGGCTTGGTGACCACATAATCAAATGCGGCGAGCGCCTGACCACCACTATCCAGAAAGCGACGCATCGCCGAGGCCAACCAGATTTTGCACTGTCCCGCCTGTAAGGGTTTAAGTAAGAATCTGAACACCTGGCCTGAATTTATCAGCTGTATCAGAAGATTTGCATCCGAACGTTCACTGGCGAGAATGATGACAATCTCCGGCGTGACCTCACGCACAGCCTGGCTCAGCTGCGCCACACCCTTTTCATCAACGCCAACATCTGTAACAAGCACACCGATGGGATGCTCCTGCACCATGCCCAGCACCTGGGTCTGACTTTTAGCCTGATGGACCCGGTGATTTGGACTGGCGGCCGCGATGCCTTTGAACAGGGCTGTATCTTCACTGAAAACAAGAATATCAACGGCGACGGCAGGCGAAGCCGCGGGTTTCTCAGGCACCGCTATCGCCGCTTTGCTTTTGGCGTTAATCGGCGTCACGTTGCTGACCGGTCGTTCATCGTCTTCAACATAGACAATGTCGTTCTCACCCAGCGGCGAGGCTGACCCGGCACCATTACGCATATCCAAAGCGGCCTGCACAGCGCCACGCACTTCCTCTGCTGGACAGGGTTTCATCAGATACTTGAATACTTCCGCTTCATTAATAGAAGCTTCCACCGCCGCAAGGTCGGCATAGCCTGTAAGCAGAATCCGAACTGTTTCCGGCGATCGTTGTTTAATTTCGGCCAGCACCTCCACGCCTGTCATTTCCGGCATGCGCTGGTCTGATACCACCACTTCAACATTGTGCGTTTCCAACAACTGCAGCGCTTCAGCCCCGGAGTTAGCCAGCAGGACATCGTAGTCTCTGCGGAACATTGCCCGCATGGATTTCAGCACCCGTTGTTCATCGTCGATGAACATGATCACCGGGTGTGTCCCGGTGGCCGCTTG